>VGZD01000013.1 GCA_016872715.1 Planctomycetota bacterium | reverse complement strand
GGGGGGGGGGGGGGGGAGCGGGGCGGAAGGTGGTCAGGGGGCGCGCAGGTTGGCGAGGAAGCGGGTGGCTTCTTCGCGCAGGCGGGCGGACTGGGTTTGGAGGCCGGCGGAGGCGCGGTGGAGGTCGGTGACGGCGTCGACGGTCGACTGGGTGGCGGAGGAGATGTAGCCCATGCCGCGCGCGACGGTGTCGGTGCGCTCGGCGGCGCGCGGTGGCGCGCGACAGGCCGGTGGGCAGCCGAGGCCTTCCACGCTCGCATCTGCGGCGGGTCGAACGCGAGCGTGTCGCGGCGCGACATGGTGTGGCAGCTGGCGTTGGACGCGGCGTTGCACTCGGCGAGTGCGGAGTTCAGGTGGACGCGGGCTGCGCGCGACGGCGCGGAGCGTGGAGAGGGAGCGCGCGAGGGCAGCGAGTTGACGGGGGCGCGGGACTCTCTCGGGGCCGCTCGAGCGGTGAGATGCTGAGCGCCATTCGACACGCTGGTCGACTCGCGCGGCGTCGGGTTTCCAGCCATCTGGTGCGTCGGGTCGGCGCCAGCCGATGCGCCGCACGCGTCGCGCGGAGCGCGGCCACATGGAACTTCTTGCCATGTGTGGGCTACGCAGCATGGGGGCTGGACAGGGCGCGGGGCGCGGGCGTCGCGGAGGGGCGCGGACCTATACTCGGTGGCCGGTTCCGCCCGACGTGGAGAACACTCGCCGCATGCACTCTTCCACCACACGGATCGCGCGCCCGGTGGCGCTGCTCGCGGTGGCGTTCGGCGTCGCGGCCTGCGGCGACTCGCAGCCGCGGCTCGAGCGTCCGAACATCGTGCTCGTCACGATCGACACGCTGCGCGCGGACCACCTCGGCTGCTACGGGTACTTCCGCGACACGAGCCCCAATATCGACGCCTTCGCGAAGGAGTCGCTGGTGTTCGAGCAGGCCTACGCGGCGATGGCGACGACGCTGCCGAGCCACGCGTCGATGCTCACGGCGCGCTATCCGCTCGAACACGGCATCACCGCCAACCTGATGCACGGCGGCAAGCCGTTCGGCTGGGCGAGCGGGATGGTGTCGTTCGCGCAGGTCGCGAAGGAGGCGGGGTACACGACCGCGGGCTTCGTCAGCGCCGCGCCGCTCAAGGCGCCGTCGGGGATCGCGGCCGGCTTCGAGGTCTGGAGCGAGCCCGACGGCAAGGCCGTCGAGCGCAAGGCCGGCGAAACGCTCTCGAAGGCCTTGCCGTGGCTGGAGCAACAGGCGAGCCAGCCGTTCTTCCTGTGGGTGCACTTCTACGATCCGCACTGGCCGCACCGCGCGCCGGCGCCCTACGACACGCTGTTCCGCGGCAAGGACGCGGAGGCGAAGGAGGCGTGGATCGCCGAGCGCAAGCTGCCCGAGGCGGCGGTGCGCAGCAACGCGCGCAAGCGCACCGAGACGCGGCCGGCGCTCGACAACTACTGCGGCGAAGTGCGCTACACCGACGAGCAGTTCGGCGTGCTGCTCGAGGCGCTCGAGCGCAAGGGCGTGCTCGACTCGAGCATCGTCGTGCTCACCGCGGACCACGGCGAAGGCCTGAACCAGCACGAGTGGACCGCGCACGGTCTGGTGTGGGACGAACAACTGCGCGTGCCGCTCGTGATGCGCTTCCCGCAAGCCGCGGGCGTCGCGCCCGGGCGCGCAGGACAGCTCGTGAGCCTGATCGACATGCTGCCCACGGTGCTCGGGCGCGTGCGGCCGTTCCAGACGCCGAAGTGGAACGACTTCTTCCGGCTCGCGACGGGCGTCGATGCGCTCGCGAGCGACTTCGAGGAGCGGCCGGTGTTCGCGCAGCGCACGGGGCGCGAGCTCGCGGAGGATCCGGGCGAGATGTACGCGATCACGACGCCGCGCTGGAAGTTCATCCACGAGCCGGAGGTCGGCGACCAGCTCTTCGATCGCAAGGTCGATCCGCACGAGCTCGGCGATCTCGCGGCGAAGGATGCGGCGCAGGCCAAGGCGAGTCGGCGCGAGATGCAACTGATGATGGAGCTGCAGAAGCGGCGCGGCGCGGAGCTCGGGCCGGTGCAGGCGGGCGAGGCCGATCCGGAGCTGCTGCGGCAGATGCAGGCGCTCGGTTATCTCGGCGGCGAGGACGGTCGCAACGGCGAGTCGGAGCGGCCGAGGGAGGAGCCCCAGTCGGTGGACCCGCCGGAGGACGCGTCGGAGGACGAGTCGGAAAGCGCGCCGCAGGCTTCGCAGTCGCAAGAGCCCAAGGAGCAGGGCGAGCGGCCCTGACGCGTCGTGGAGAGTCCGGCGGAGGATGGGGCCGCGGTGGCGCGGCGCGAGCGGCGCGGCGTGTGGCTGGTCGTGCTCGCGGCGCTCGCCGTGCGTCTGGCGGTGCTGTGGCTCGCGCGCGATGCGGAGCCGTGGAACGACCAGATCACATATGTGCAGCGCGCCGAGGACCTGCTCGACGGCAAGGGCTACACGGGTTCGTACCAGTCGTGGGTGCAAAACCCCGGCGAGCGGCAACTGCACACGCTCGAGCGCTATCCCGGCGCGTATCAGGCGCCCGGATATTCGGCGTTCATGGCGCTCGTGATGGGATTTCTGGGGCGCGACGAGCAGTGGGTCAAGCTCGTGCAGGTGCTGCTCGGCGCGCTGTCGACATGGCTCGTGTACCGACTCGGACGCGGCTTCGTCGGGCATCGCGCGGCGCTCGTCGGTGCGTGGTTCTTCGCACTCGACCCGACGCTCGTGTCGTTCACGCACTACCTGTTCAACGAGACGCTGTTCATCTCCCTGCTGCTCGCGGGCCTGTGTCTGGTCGTGCACTCGCGCGACGGCTGGCGCATTGGCTCGGCGCTCGCGGCGGGCGCGTGTTTCGCGGCGGCGTCGTATGTGAAGTCCTCGGCGCTGTACCTGCTGCCGCTGCTCGCGGCGTGGTACATGCTGTGGAATCGCGAGCAGTGGCGGCGCGCGCTCTCGTTCGTGCTTGTCGCGTCGCTGGCGTGGGGCGCGTGCGTCGCGCCGTGGGCGATCCGCAACACGCGCGTGCACGGCGGCTTCGTGCTGATGGACTCCAGCGGGCCGTACAACCTCTGGCGCGGCAACCAGCCGGCGGCCTACGCGCGGCGGCGCTTCGGCTCCGACTGGAATGTGCGCTTTCCCTCGCCGTTCAGCGCGTGGACCAACGCGCCCGTCGCGGAAGTCGGCGGCAGCCAGATCGTGCGCGTCGTGCGCGAGCGACTCGGCGTCGAGCAGCCGACCGACCTGCAGATGATGCAGGGCAGCCAAGCGGCGGCGGTCGAGTTTGCGCTCGATGACCTGCAGTGGACCGCGGAGCGAAGCTGGTACAAGCTCGTCGACCTGTGGAATCCCACATCGTTCGTGATGCGGCACCTCTTCAAGCGCGGCTACGGCGAGATTCCGCGCGGGCTCGAGGTCGCGATCACCTGGTCGTGCGTACTCGCTTATGTAGCTGTGCTCGTCCTTGCGCTGCCGTGGATGTACGCGCGCGCACGCACGCCGCTCGTCGCGCTCACGCTGCTGCTCATCTACTACTATTCGGCGATCCACATGGTGACATTCGGGCTCACGCGCTTCCGGCTCCCGATCATGCCGCTCCTGATGCTGTGCGCGGGCGCGGGCGTGGTGGCCGTGGCGGATCGTCTCAAGGGACGGAGTGCCCATGCGTAGCTCGCTCGCACTCGGTTGTGCGCTCGCGCTGCTCGGCTGCTCGCAGGAATCCAAGCGCCCCAATGTGCTGTGGGTCGTGTGGGACACGACGCGCGCGGATCACCTGAGCTTGTACGGGTACGAGCGCAAGACGACGCCGTTTCTCGAGCGCTTTGCGCAGGAAGCGCGCGTGTTCGAGGACTGCCAGTCGTCCTCGTGCTGGACCGTGCCTTCGCATGCCTCGATGTTCACGGGCCTCCTGCCGGCGGAGCACGGCGCGATGCACGGCGCGGAGTTTCTCGACTCCAAGCTCGTCACGGTGGCCGAACACCTGCGCGGCGCGGGCTACTCGACCTATGCGTGGGCGGCGAACCCGCACATCTCGCGCACGGAGAACTTCCTGCAGGGCTTCGAGGTCGAGGAGCATCCGTTCGACGAGGCCGTGCGCGAGCGTGCGATCCAGATTTTCAAGCGCAAGGTGCCGGAGAGCGTGTCGACGCGCGAGCTCGCGCAGCGCGCCGAGGATCGCGGCACGAACCCGTGGGTCATCAAGGCGGCGGGTGAGCTCGGTCGCGAGGGTTTCGCGCGCTGGCTCGACGCGCGCGCACAAAAAGAGCAGCCGTTCCTCGCCTTCTTCAACTACATGGAGTCGCACCGCCCGCTGATCCCGCCGCGCGAGATGCGCGAGAAGCTGCTCACGCCGGCCGAGGTCGATGCGACCTACGCGACGGAGTTCAGCTGGAAGGACACCTGGGCCTACTGCTTCGGGCTGTACGAGTATCCGCCGGAGCAGCTCGAGGTGCTGCGCGACATATACGACTCGGCGCTGCTCGAGCTCGACGGCCTGTTCGCGGGGCTGGTCGCGGAACTGGAGGCCCGCGGGATGGTCGACGACACGGTGATCATCGTCACCGCGGACCACGGCGAGAACCTCGGCGACCAACATCTGCTCGACCACCAGTACGCGCTCAATCAGGCGCTCGTGCGCGTGCCGCTCGTCGTGCGCTACCCCGCGCGCTTCGCGCCGGGCCGCGACCGCAGTCCGGTGATGTCGATGGACCTCTTCCCGACGCTGCTCGAGCTCGCGGGTGTACCCGTGCCGGAGCTCGGCGTGCGGCACGCGCAGAGCCTGCTTGCGCCGAAGGCGAGCCGCGTGCGGATCTCCGACTACCAGCGGCCGTTCCCCAAGCCGCTCGCGGCGGTGCGCAAGGAGTACCCGCAGCACGATGTCGCGCGCTTCGAGAGCGGCCTCATGTCGTGCACCGAAGCCGGGCGCTGGAAGCTCGTGCAGCGGATCGGCGGCCCGGCGGCGCTCTACGACCTCGAGAACGACTCTGGCGAGCTGGTCGACGTGTCGAAGCACAACCCAGAAGTCGCGCAGCGACTCCGCGAAGGCCTCGGGCGGCTGCTGCGCTCCGTGCGGCCGATCGGCGCGCCCACGGAAGGCGCCGACCGGGACGCGGAGCACCAGAGGATGCTCGAGATGCTCGGCTACTGAGCGTGCGCGAGCGTCGCGTCACCGATCACTTGGCCGGCACGACCAGCGCGGCCGTCGCCAGCGTCTCCGGCAGCTTCTCCATGCCGTCGTACATGCGCAGGAAGTCGCGCGCTTCCTGCGTGCGCGAGTCGCGCAGGCCGTCGGCCCACGCCGGTGGAATCGTCTGGTAGAGCATGCGCGCGACGATGAGCAGCTCGCCGTCCGCGTTGGCGGGGAGCGCGAGCGAGTACGTCACGACATCGCCGCCGCCCACGAAGTCGTCGTCGCCGCTGGTCCCGACCGGAGCCGTCTCGTCGGCGTGCGGACCGTCCGCGCGCCAGCCGCGCGGCAGCAGGCGCGTGTCCTTGCGATGCTCGACCATCTCCGCGAGCGAGACCGTCGGCGCGCCGTGGCGATCGAGCGCGATCATCTCGTACACGACGACCTGCTCCGGCGAACTCACCACGTCGAAGTGCGGCTGCGCGAGCTCGTCGGCGAGTCCACAGATGCGGCCCTCGGTGTCGACCACGCCCGTCTCGAACAGCGTGGTGTTGCCCGCGCGCACCTCGACGGAGAGCCACGCGCGGCGCGACGGATAGCCGCTCGGCAACTTGTGGCCGGTGAGGTTCTCGACCGCGAGGTCGAACCGCAGCACGCCGCCTTCGCGCTTTGCGTTGCGTAGGTCGATGCGAGCCGTCGAGTGCGCGAGCTGCGCGCGCGTGGCCGACGCGACGCGTTCGAGCGCAGCGTCGCTCGCCGTCACCCGCAGTTCGTCGCGGTGCTTGCGCAGCAGGTCCGTCATGAACGCGTTGCCGCCGATCATCGCGTGGCTGCGCACGTTGTCGCGGATCGCGATGTTGAAGTCGCGGCCGCTGGGGTTGCGCGCGATGCGCATCGAGCCACCGTCGCTCATGTGGCACTCGACGCAGCCGCGCGACTCGTCCGTGCGCTCAACCTCATCGCTGAACACGCTGTTGCGCCACTCGAGGTACGGCGCCTGCTCGAGGAACGGACGCTCGGCGCCTTCCGAGTGCGTGTAGAGCGTGTGACACGCGCCGCACAGCGCGGACGACGAGATGTGCGGGCCGTGCTCGGGCGTGTAGCCGGTGTGCATGCGCATCGGACCGGTCGAGGGGCTCGCGTAGGGCCCGAAGATGCGCTGTTCGTCGCGGATGTCGAGCCGGCCCGAGAAACTCGCGGGCGTCCCGAGGTTCTCGGGCTGCGCCTGATGACACACGGTGCACGAAACGCCGTCCTTCGCGAGCAGCGATGCGAGCGCGCTCTCGATGCTCGGCGGCGGACGACGATCGAGCCGCGCACGGTGGCTCTCCGTCGGCGCGTGGCAGCGCAGGCACAGCCCCTCGATCTGCGCTCGCATGTGCGGCGCGGTCTCGACCTCGTGCGCCATCTGGGCGCGCCAGTACGGATCGCGAAACGAGTTGGCCATCATGGTCGCGCTCCACGTGCCGTGGGGCGAGACGTCGTCCCCGCCGTTGGTCGTCATCGCGCGCGCGAGCGGCGAGTGGCTGTGGCACAGCGCGCAGCGTTGCGCATCCAGAAAGGCGCCCGTTCCCGCCGCGACCTCGCGCGCGGCGGCGCCGTCGGTTGCCGAGGGGAGCTGCGCCGAGCCGGGCGGGTTCGTGGCGACGGCGCAGGAGAGCGCGAGTCCGAGCAGCCCGAGCGTGATCGTGGAACGTTGCATGGAGCGCCGAAGCTAGCGCCGAGCGGGCCATGGGCCCATGGGTCGAACTGCGGCGGGCCTGCGCGCGAGGGTGTGGCACGCGCAGGCCCGCTCGGGCGTTCGGATCGCGCGGGTCGTTCGGAGCGGCTAGACGCCGGCCTTGGACGCCTTGCGCGCGGCCTTCGTGCGCTCGACCGCGGTCAGGATGCGCTTGCGCAGGCGCAGGTTCTTCGGCGTGATCTCGACCAGCTCGTCGTCGTCGATGTACTCGAGGCACTCCTCGAGCGACATCTGGCGCGGCGGCGGCAGGCTCACGTTTTCGTCGGCACCGGCCGAGCGGATGTTCGTGAGCTTCTTCTCGCGGCACACGTTGAGGTCGAGGTCCGAGTCCTTGTTGTTCTCGCCGACGATCATGCCCTCGTACACCGGCGTGCCCGATTCGATGAAGAACTCGCCGCGGTCGAGCAGGTTGAACATGCCGTAGGGCACCGAGTCGCCCGAGCGGTCGGCGATCAGCACGCCGTTGGTGCGGCCGACGACCGGGCCCTGATCGGGGCGCCACGAGTCGAACACGTGGCTCAGGATCGCTTCGCCCTTCGACATGGTCATCATCGCCGTGCGCGCGCCGATCAGGCCGCGCGAGGGCACGAGGAACTCTAGGCGCACGCTGGTGGCGCCGAAGGGCTCCATGTGGAGCATCTCGCCGCGGCGGCGACCGAGGAACTCGATGACCTTGCCGGCGTGCTCGCTCGGCACTTCGATCACCGCGCGCTCCATCGGCTCACACAGCTCGCCGTTGACGTCCTTGAGGATGACGCGCGGCTTGCCGACGGCGAACTCGAAGCCCTCGCGGCGCATGTTCTCCGCGAGCACGCCGAGGTGCATCACGCCGCGGCCCTTGACCTCGTACGTGTCGGCGGCGGCGGTGGGGGAGACGATCAGCGCCACGTCGCGCATCTGCGCGAGCTCGAGGCGCGAGGCAATCTGGCGGCTGGTGACGAACCTGCCTTCCTTGCCCGCGAACGGCGAGTTGTTGACGCCGAAGGTCATGGCGATGGTCGGCTCCTCGAGCTTGATCGAGGGCAGCGGGTCCTGCACGTCGGTCGGGCAGAGCGTGTCGCCGATCTTGAGCTCGTCGACGCCGCCACCGACGAGCGCGATGTCGCCGGCGCAGACCTCGCTGGCCGGTTGACGCGAGAGACCCTCGAAGCGCATCACCTGCTTGATCGAGGTCAGCACGGCGCTCTCGCGGTCGGGGTGGCAGATCGCGACGCGCATGCCGGGCTTGAGCGTGCCGCGGAAAACGCGGCCGATGCCGATGCGGCCGAGGAAGTCGTCGTGCTCGATCGTCGCGCACTGGAACTGCAGCGGCGCGTCGTCGTCCTGCGGCGGCGCCGGCACGAACTCGAGGAGCATGTCGAACAAGGGCTTCATGTCCTTCGCGCCTTCCGTGAAGGCGTCGTCGAAGTTCTTGACCGCGAAGCCCGAGCGACCCGAGCCGTAGACGACCGGGAATTCGAGCTGGTCGTCGTGGGCGCCGAGCTCGATGAACAGGTCGAACACCTCGTTGAGCACTTCGTGCGCGCGCTGGTCGGGACGGTCGATCTTGTTGACCATCACCAGCACCTTGAGGCCGCGCTCGAAGGCTTTCTTGAGCACGAAGCGCGTCTGCGGCATCGGGCCTTCGTGGGCGTCGACGAGCAGGAGCGCCGCGTCGGCCATGTTGAGCGTGCGTTCGACCTGCCCGCCGAAGTCGGCGTGGCCCGGCGTGTCGACGACGTTGATGCGCGTGCCGAGGTAGTTGAGCGAGGTGTTCTTGGCGAGGATCGTGATGCCGCGCTCGCGTTCCTGCGCATCGGAGTCCATCACGCAGGTTTCGACCTTCTGGTTGGCGCGGAAGGTTCCGGCGAACTGGAACATGGCGTCGACGAGGGTCGTCTTGCCGTGGTCGACGTGCGCAATGATGGCGATGTTCTTGATCGCGGGCTTCTGGCTGGCCATGGCAGGGTCTCGTGCGGCTCGGTACGGGCAGGGTGCGCTCAGGGAGAGGGCTCGGCCGGTTTCGAAGGGCCAAAAAGCATAGTGCCGCGCCGCGAATCCCTCAACGGGAACGCCGCGCGGCACGCTTGGGACGCTCGGCGGGCTACTTCGCGCTCTCTCCGAACTCCGCGAGCAGTTCCTCGATCGCTTTCTCGAGCGCCTTCGGAGTCGGCGCGCCGAGCCACTTCTCGCGGATCTTCCCCGTGCCATCGAGCAACAGCACCGTGGGATAGCCCCGCACCCTGAAGCGGCGCGAGAGTTCGTTTTCCGGCGAGCCGGTCCACGCGTTGCGCCACGTCACCTTGTGCTCCAAGGCCTCCTTCGCGTAGCCGTCCTTTTTGGCGTCCGTGTTCACGCCGACGATCGCGAAGGGTCGGTCCTTGTACTTCTCGACGAGCGACCGCTCGTGCGGGATCATCTCCCGGCAGGGCTGTCACCAAAAGCCCCAGAAGTCGAGCAGGACCACCTTGCCGCGGTAGTCGGAGAGCTTGAACTTCACGCCGTCGGTGTCGGTGGCCTCGAAGTCATCGGGCACGCCGCCCTTCTCGTACGCTGCGCCCGCCTGCTTCTCCGCCACGGCCTTCGCGGCGCTCGTCCCGGCGAACTCGCTCGTGATCCGCGCGTCGATCGCCTTGGCGCGCGCGAGCTCCTCGGGCGTGGCATTGCGGCCGGTGAGCCGTCCCGCGAGCGCCGCAAGCGCGCTGGCCGAGACTTCCTTCGTCTGCGAGGCGCTCGCGAGCGCCTCGAGTTGCGCGCGCACCCACGCTTCGTCGAACCACATGCGCTGGCGTGCGAGCGCTCGCGGCACGTCGCTGCCCGCCCACGGCTGGTTCGCGTGCTTGTGGAGCAGCTCCGCCACCAGGCGCGCCTTCGTCTCCATGGCTTGCGACTTCGTGCCGGGCAGCTTGTCGCCCTCCTCGAGCATCCACAGCAGCGCGCGACCATCGCTCGCCGAGAGCGCTTCGAAGCGCGGCCAGAACGCGATCACCGGGTGGCGTTTCTCGAGCAGCTCGGCCTTGGCCTTGTCCGACTTCGAGAGCGCGCGCAACTCGTCGCGCCACGCCTTCACCGCCGCCTCGCACTCCTTGACGAGGTCCGCATAGGCCGTGTTGGCGTCCTGTCGCGGCCCATTCATCGTCGGTTCGCTCGCCGCCACCGCGAGCGGATGGCGCGGCATGGGGTCGGGCGCGACGCAGAGCAGGAACGAGAGTATCAGCATGGATCGACCTCGTGATGGCGCCGTGCAAACCGCGGGCGCCGCGCGCAAGCTAACACAAGCGCGCGATTCAGCGCGCGAGCGACTGGAAGGCGGGCAGGCCGCGCAGCATCTCGAACTCGGAGCTGCGCAACTCGCTGCGGATGAAATAGCCGCGCGACTGGGCCTGCGTCAGGTACGCGAGCGCCTCGTCGGGGTTGCCGAGCACGGCGTGCACCTGCGCGCTCATGCAGGCGGTGTAGCCGTCCTTCGGACCGATCTGGTGCGCCGTTTCGAGCTCCGCGAGCGCCTCGTCGCGCAGGCCCATGCGCGCGAGCAGCATCGCGAGGTGCAATCGCGTGTCCTGATCGTCCTGCACGCGCGCGAGCTGGCGCCGTGCGGCCGCGATGCCGCGATCGGCCATCTCGATGGCCTCCTCGTAGCGGTCGAGGCGTTGCAGCACGACGTACAGGTGGTCGTAGGTCGAGATGTAGCTGGGGCGGATCGCGATCGTGCGTTGCAGCAGCGGCGACGCGCCCTTGAAGTTGCCTTCGCGCGAGAGCAGCGCGCCGAGCAGGCGGTGGGCGAGCCACTCCTCGTGGTTGAGCTGGATCGCGAGGCGATACTCGCGCTGCGCGTCGACGGTGATGCCGGTCAGGTGGTAGCCGAAGCCCAGCGAGGTGTGCGCCTCCGCGCAGGAGGGATCGAAGGCCAGCGCGCGCCGCGCCTCCTCGCGGCTCTCCACGAGGAACGACTCGTCGCCATCCCAGTACAGGTACTTGCGCACGAGCGCCTCGGAGAGTCCGGCATGGGCGAGCGCGCAGCGCGAGTCCTGCTCGAGCGCGCGTCGGAACAACGACATCGACGCGAGCAGGTGCTTGGTCATCCCGCGGTGCAGGATCTCGTGACCGCGCAGCGCGGTGGCGCGCGCCGCCTCGGGATCTCTCGCGCGCGCATCGTCGGTCTCGCGCAGCGGCTGCTCCGCGAGCTGACGCCGCAGGTGGCGCACGGTCGTGCGCACGAGCGCGCCTTGCACGGCAAACTCGTCGGGGTCGCTGTGCTCGAAGGTGTCGCGCCAGACTTCGCGAGTGCGCGTCAGGTCTTGATGCGGATTCGCTTCGAGCACGACGAGGAGCCGCGCCCGCGGTCCGTCGACCGAGAGCTCTCCGCGCAGCGTGAAGTCGGCGCCCATGTTCGAGGGCACGCGGTCGTCGCCGAGCAGCGTGGTCGAGAGCCCCGTGCGCGCGAGCTCCGAGGCGATGTCCTTGCGCAGGTCCGCCGCGAGGCCCGAGCGACTGGCGTGCGAGCGAATCGGCGCGAGCGCGAGGTGGCCCGAGAGGTGCGCGGCCTGCTCGTGTGCGCCGCGCGGCGCGAGGGCGTCGACGAGCGTGAGCAGCACGCCGTGCGCGACCTCGGAGTTCGGAAAGCGCTTGTGGGGATCCGCATCGAGGCAGCGCGCGATGAAGTCCTCGAGCGCCTGCGGCACGCCCGGGCGCACCTGCGACAGCGGCCGCGGCCGCGCGTCGAGGATCGCCATGCAGACCTCGGGGAACGAATGGCCGGGGAACGCGAGTTGGCCCGAGACGGCGTGGTAGAGCACCGAGCCGATCGCGAACACGTCGCTGCGGGCGTCGAGCTCCTCGCCGCGCACTTGCTCGGGGCTCATGTAGAGCACCGTGCCGACGAGCATGCCCTGCTGCGTGATCGTCGCTTCGCCGCGCGCGCGCGCGATGCCGAAGTCGAGCAGCTTCACGGAGCCGTCGTGCAGCACCATGATGTTCGCGGGCTTGAGGTCGCGGTGGATCAGCCCGTGGCGATGCACGAGCGAGAGCGCGCTCGTCACCTGCACCGCGATGCGCAGCGCCTCGTCGAGGCCGAGCAGTTGGTCCTTGATGATGCGGTCGAGCGTGCGGCCCTGGAGATACTCCATCGCGATGTAGCGCTCGCCCTCGAATTCGCCGTACTCGTAGATCGTGGCGATGCACGGGTGCACGAGGTTCGACGTGTGGCGCGCCTCGCGCTCGAAGCGCTGGTTGGCCTCTGGGTCGATCTCCACGTGCGCACGCAGGATCTTGAGCGCCACCGTGCGCTCGAGCCGCACGTCGCGCGCGCGGAACACCGCCGACAGCGGCCCCTCGCCGAGCCGGTCGTCGACCGGGTCGTACTCGAAGTGCGCGAAGCGGCGCTTGTCGCGGGTTTGGGTCATCGGGGGCAGGGAAGCTATCGGACGCTTCCCCTGTGCGGCCTGATTCTAGGTTCCCGACCCCGTCCCGCGCTTCAAACGCGCAGGAACGCGCCCGCACGCCGCGGCGGGTCGAGCGCCCTCCACTCGAGCGCCAGCTCGTCCCCGAACGCGCGCGCGGGGTGCAGTTCGTTGGCTCCTCGGCCCGCGAGCTCGAGCAGGGCGCGGGCGTCGAAGTCGAGGAACGACCGCAGGACGACGACCGCGACGGCGCTCGATCCGATCACTCCGAGGACCAACGCGCCGCGCTCTCGCTCACGGCGCGTGCTCGCAGTTCGTCCCGGCGCTTTCGGCGTACTCGCGCACGGGCGGCCGCACGTCGCGCAGGCGCAGGAACAACGCCTGCGCGCGCCGCGACGCCACGGCGCTGCGATCTCCAAACAGCGTGAATTCCTCGCGATCGCCGCGGCTCATGTAGAGCTGCATCGAGCCCTGCGACTTGTGCGCGGCGATGGCCCAGTTGACGACGATGCCGTAGTCGAGCTTGGCCTGATGGCCGAACTTCTCGCGGCGATCGAGCACGAACGGCCCCGCCTTGGCGCCACTTTCCGGCGCGTACACGAGCGTCAGCGGATCCGCCGCGTTGCGCACGTTCGCGACGAGCATCACCGCTCGTCGATCGTTCGCCATGGCGAGCACCGCTTCCGCGGCGAGCGCCGTCGCGGCCTTGTGGTGCGCGTGCGATTCCTCGTTCGGAGCGAGCGCGAGCACGTAGTCGTAGGAGCCCTGCGCGAGCGCGTTCGCGAGCGAGCGCCGCACACGCGGCAGGTTCCACGCCGTCGCGTCGGGGCCGAGCACTTCGTTGACGTCCTGCGTGTAGCGATGGTCGCGCTCGTTCAGGAACGTGACCGACGCGACGCCGAGGATGCGGGCCGACTCGCGCAGCTCGCGCTGGCGAATCGCGGGCAGCAACGCGCGCCCCGTGGCTTCGTCGGAGAGCGCCGCGCCGTACAAGGGCTCGGCGAGCGTCGCGTACTTGAAACCGCCCTCGCCGTTGGTGATCACGAGCAGGTCGCAGGTCGCGTCGAGCTGGTGCGACAGGCGGTAGAGCGTCGCCGCGAACGCGAGCTCGTCATCGGGATGCGCGATCACGCCGAGCACGCGCGGCCCGCTGGCGACCGATGGCCGCGCGACGTCGACGCGCATGCCAGAGAGGCTCGCGCACGCGGAAGCGAACAGTGTTGCACACAGCAGGAAGAGCCGTCGCATGAGTTGGGGCGCGAAAGGGAAGTGGGGCGTCGCTGCGCGGGAGTTCGCGCAGGCCCATGGTAGTGCGGTTCGGCTCGCGTCGCAGCGCTGTGACCGGGGTACGCGAGCTGGGTAGAGTGCGCACGCACACCACTCCGCCATGCGCCGCACGCTCGCCCTCGCACTTGGTTTCGTCCTCGCCGCCTGTCGTTCCGCTGCACCCGCCGAGCCCGACGGCCTCGCGCCCCTGCTCGTGCGCGCGCGGGCCGAGGTCGACGCCGGAGCTTCGCTCGACGCGCTCGTGACCCTCGACGATGCGCTGGCGCTCGCGCCGCGGTCGCTCGCGACGTGGCAGCTCCGCGCCGAGGCGTTGCTCGAGGCCTCGACGGCGCGCGGCGACGCGAACTTTCTCGAGGATTCGCTGGCGGCGTGGCAGCGCGCGCTCGAGCTCGGCGCGGGGCCGCAGGCGTTGTTCGGTGCGAGCAGGGCCGCGCGGGGCGTGCTGAAGGGCGACCTCGCGCTCGACTTCGCGCGTCGTGCCCTCGCCGCGCAGCCGCAGCCGAGCGCCACGGAGTTGCGCATCGCGAGCGAAGCGTGCTTCGACGCGTACATCGCGCGCCGACAGATCGGCGAGGCTGCTGCGGCGCTCTTCGCGGAGTCCGAGGCGCTGCTCCTGCGCGCGCTCGAGGCCGCGCCGAAGGATCCGTGGCCCTCCGTGCAGCTCGCCAATCTCTATCAGTGGGAAGGCCGCGACGACGGCGCGCTCGAGCTGCTCGCGCGCGCGGTCGAGCTCGATCCGGCGAACGAGGCGCTGCACACGCGCCTCGCCGCGCTGATGCGCTCGCTCGAGGGGCCGGAGAGCGTCGCGTCGTTCTACGCGAGCCTGTGCGCGCGCCTGAGGGACGCGGCGCTGCCGCACTGGTTCGCCGCGCAAGAGCTGTTCGAGCTCGCCGTGCCCTCGCTCGCCGTGCCATCGCTCGCCGCCGAGCTCGCCACCGAACCCGCCACCGAACCCGCCACCGGTGCGCGCTTCGAGCGCGCCGAGAGCTTCTACCGTCGCTGCCGCGAGCTCGAGCCGAGCTACGCGAGCGCCTGCACGGGCTTCGAGGTCATGTGCCGCGCCGGAGCGGGCTGGACGCGCCTGCGCTCGGGCGAGCTCGAGGCCGCCGAGCGCATGTTCCGCTCGATGGAGGAGCTCTTTCCCGGCGGACTCGAGTGGCGCCTCGAAGGTCGCGTGCGCTCCGGCGTCGAGGGCCTGCAGTTCGTCGCCGACCGCTGGCTGCGCGGCGCGGCGGACTCGCTCGGCGGCTTCGAGGTCGGTGCCGCGTCGAAGGCCGCGCGCATCTATGCTTTCCTGCACGCCTACCGCCCCTCCGATGCCGACTTCGCCAACAACGCCGGCTTCTTCCATCGCGAGTGGGGCGTCGGCCTCGTGACCTCTTCGCGCGAGCACCGCGCGATCGCCGCGGCCGTGATCGACCCCGCCGTGCGCGACCTCGAGCTCGCCCTCGCCGAGCGCACCCTCGCGCAAGCCCGCGACGTGCTCGCCAAGTGCCGCGACGCCTACCTTGCCGCCGCTTCGCTCGCGCCGCAGGACGTGCGCGTCACGAACGACGCCGCGCTGATCCTCGTCTACCACTTTCCTTCGCGCATCGCGGACGCCGAGCGCCTGCTCCTCGCCGCCGTCGAGAGGGGCGCCGAGCAGAAGGACTCCGGCGAGCTGCCGTCCCAAGCGCTCGACCTGCTGATCGAGGCGTGGGGCGACGCGCACCAAAACCTCGGCGTGCTCGAGCTCGTCCACCGCGGCAATCCCGTCCGCGCGCGCGAGTGGTTCGCCAAGAGCGTCGCCATCGGCCCTCGGCCGCGCGTAGGCCGCGAGTGGGTCGCGCAGGTCGCCCTCCCCGCCTGCGACCTCCTTGCCCAAGGTCACGCGTTCGCGCCGGAGGACATCGACCCGCGCATCGCGCTGCTCGAGTGATGCGCGTTCGAGCACGTCGCGCGCGCTAGAGTCTGCGGCCCATGGCCGCTGCACAGGAACCGGAACCCAAGCCGCTGGCGGAGCTGGCGGCGTTCGAAGAGGGCGACTTTCATGCGCTGACGGAGTCGCTCGGGCGCGATCCGCAGTACAACGACCGGCGGCTGGTGACGCGGCGCAAGCTGGCGTCGATCGCCAAGCTCGCCGTCGACGAGATCGCGGCGGAGGTGGCGGAGAAGGGCGGCGCGATCGAGCTGCAAAGTCGCACGAGCCTGCACCAGCCGCACATGTTCAACCACATGCGCGTGCGGCGCATCTGGGCCTACCTCACGCGCGGCAAGAAGGAGAAGGCGCGGCTCAAGCAGGTGCTCGGCGCGGAGCTCGCCAAGGACCTCGACTCGTCGTACCGCAACGCCTATCTATGCGTCGCGATCGAGGAGGCGGCGCTCGAGGTCAGCCTGCGCATCCACCCCGACGCGTGGTTCGACGGCCAAAACCTCGTGCACCGCACGCAGAAGGAGGGCTACGCGCTGCTCTTGCCGTTCTTGAACGACCTCGACGGCTTTCGCCTGAAGCTCGACAACTGGAAGGGCGAGTGGATCTGCGGAAAGCTGACGAGCGACAAGCTCGCGGAGTTCTTCCGCTACTACAAGCCGGGCGAGCACGGACTCGCGCTCGAGCAGCGGCTGCCCGCGCCGAGCGGCGCGCGCGGCAACGCGCTCGCCGAGGACGTGCCGGAGATGCTCGTGCTCGAGCTGCGCCGTCTCGCGCCGCTGTATCGGCTCGTGGCGTGGTCGGCGGAGTCCGATCATCTGTTCAAGCCGCGCTGAGTCGGCGGCGCGAGGGCTGCCGCGCGGCGGATATGCTGCGCGGTTGCATGGGGAGCGCGCGTGCGATCGTCGTCGGAGCCGGAGTCTCGGGACTCTCGAGCGCAATCGGGCTGCTCGAGCGCGGGATCGCGGTGGAAGTGTGGACGCGCGAGCTTCCCGCGCGCACGACTTCGAGCGTCGCGGGCGCGATCTGGTACCCCTACAAGGTGGCGCCGCGCGAGCGCGTGGCGGACTGGGCGCGCGCGACGTTCGCGGCGCTCTTGCCGCTTGCGAGCGATCCCTCCAGCGGCGTGTCGCTGTGCCGCGGAGTCGAGCTCCTGCCGCGCGGATTGCCCGACGAGGCCGCCGACTTTCGCGCGGCGGCGAGCGATGTGCGCGCGCGCCACCCCGAGTTCCTGCCCGATGGCTTCGACCGCGGCTTCGAGCTCAGCGTGCCCGTGGTCGAGATGCCGATCTACCTCGAGTGGCTGCTCGCGCGCCTGCGCAGCCTCGGCGGCGAGTTCGTGGTGCGCGCGCTCGACTCGCTCGCGCCCGCGCTCGACGCCGCGCCGCTGGTCGTGAACTGCTCGGGCCTCGGCGCGCGCGAGCTCGTCGGCGACCGCGAGCTGCGCGCGATTCGCGGCCAGCTCGTGCGCGTCGAGCGCGGCGCGGTCGAGCGCTTCACGCTCGATGACTACGACCCGCGCGGCGTGACCTACGTGATCCCCCGCTCGAAGGACTGCATCCTCGGCGGCAGCGCCGACGACGGCCGCGAGGACCTCATCCCGAGCGAGGCGACCACGCGCGCGATCCTCGAGCGCTGCGCCGCCCTCGAGCCGCGCCTCGCCGCGGCCCGCGTGCTCTCCGTCTCCGTCGGCCTGCGTCCCGCCCGCAGTGCCGTGCGTCTCGAGCGCGAGACCCCGCGCCCCGGCTCGACGCTGATTCACAACTACGGCCACGGCGGCGCCGGCGTGACCCTCTCGTGGGGTTGCGCCCACGAAGTCGCGGCCTTGGCTACGCTGGTGTAACCCCGGCCAGCGTGGGTTCTACCTCCATTTCGCGGACGCTCGCGATCCACGAACGTCGGACGGACCATCGCATCCACGACCGAGGAGGCACTCACATGGATCTCGCTCTCGCGTTCACCCTCGCCGCCGTGCCGAGCCTGGCGCTCGCGTCGACGGCTGCGCAGCAGACCTGCGCGCAATGGACGGCGGAATTCACGGGCGGTGGCTTCGATCGCCCGCCGCTCGACTTCGAGGTGTTCGACGCCGGAGCGGGTGCGCGGCTCGTCGCGGGCGGCGAGTTCACGACCGCGGGCTCGGTGGCGGCCAAGCGCGTGGCGCAGTGGGACGGAGTGGCGTGGTCCGCGCTCGGTGCTGGCTTCGGCGGCGATGTGAGCGATCTCGAGGTGGCGGACCTCGGCAGCGGAGCGACGCTCTTCGCGGCGGGGCGCTTCCAGCAGAGCGACGGGGTCGCGTGTCTGCGCATCGCGCGCTGGACGGGCGCGAGCTGGGTGCAACTCGGCGCGGGACTCAACGGACCGTGCGCGGCGCTGTGCGTCTGGCCGAGCCCGAGCGGTCCGCGGCTGGTCGCCGCCGGTGAATTCACGATGTCGGGTGGGCAGTCGCTGCTGCGCGTCGCGCAGTGGAATGGCGCGAGCTGGTCGCCGTTGGGCGCGGGCATCGGCAGCCCGTTCGTGACCGAGCGCGTGACGGCGATCGCGGTGCACGACGACGGCGCGGGTCCGGCGCTCTACGCGGCGGGGCCCTTCGCCGGAGGGGTCGCGCGCTTCAACGGCTCGACGTGAACCACGGTCGGCGGCGGAGTCGCCGGCACCTTGTTGTCGCTCGCTTCCTACGACGATGGGGCGGGCACGCGCCTGTTGCTCGCCGGCGGCAATTTCGGCACGAGCGTGCAGAGCGTGCTGCGCGGGTTCGACGGCACGGCGTGGCTGGAGCAGGGGCTTGCGAACTACGGCGGTGGCGTCGACCGAATTCTCGTGCGCAGCGAAGCCACGGGCGTGGCCGCCTATCTCGCCGGTTCGTTCGCGCCGCAACCCGGTGCGAGCTCGAGCGCGCGGACCGTCGCGCGCTGGACTCCGGCCGGAATCACCGCGCTGCCGGAGCTGACCGATCGCGCTCGCGCGCTCGAGTTTTTCGACGCGGGGCTCGGCGCGGGCACGCAGCTCTTCGTCGGCGGCCAGTTCACGCGCGTCCCCGGCGCGCCCAACCCAGAGCTTCAGCGCGTCGCGCGACTGATGGGCGGAGCGTGGCAGCCCGTGGAGCCCGCACGGCACGCCCTGTACGCGTCGGCCGTCCTCACGTCCAACCGCGCGCTCCATGCGTGGACGGATCCAACCACGTCGAAGCGCGATCTGGTCGTGGGCGGGTCGTTCCGCGGCGCAGCGGACGATCCGCAGGTGCGCAATTTGGCTCGCTGGGACGGGCAGCAACTCCGCAGCGTGCCGACGCCATTCTCGCAGCACGTCACGGCGCTGTGCGAGCGCACGGCGCCGAGCGGTGGAGCGCGAGAACTCGTCGCGGGTACGCAGTCGGGCGCGTTCGCCTTCGATGGCAGCACGTGGACGCTGCTGGGCAATCCGTCGCCGCTGATGACGGAGGCCTTCGTCGAATTTCGTCCCGCGGGCGCGAGTGCGCCGGTGCTCGTGGCGCTGGGCTCGGGCATTCTGCCGTTTGTCGTCGGCGGGCAATTCGCCGCTGCCTTCGATGGCACGGCGTGGGCGCCGCTGGGCGCGGGGCTGAGCGATACGGCCTATGCGGGCGTCGTCTGGGATGCACCCGGCGGCCTTCCCGAGGGGATTTTCGTGGGCGGGCGCTTCACGCAGGCGGGTGCGAGTCCGGCGGCGGGCATCGCGCACTGGGATGGCGCGAGCTGGACGCCGCTCGGAAATCAGGCCCAGTTCTTCATCGTGTACGAGCTGCGCGTCTGGGATGACGGTGCAGGCGAGCGGCTGTACGCGCAGACCAACGCGGGCGTATTTCGATTTGACGGCAGCACTTGGACGGCGGTCGCCCCGGTGCTCGGCTCCCTGCTCGAGCCCTATGACGACGGCAGCGGTCCGGCGCTGTACCTCTCTGATCGCTCACGGCTGCGGCAAGGCATCGTCGAGACGTTTTCGAGCGTGCCGATCGTCGGCTCGTATCCGCTCGCCGCGCGGGAATGGAGCGATGAGCACGGAATTTCCCACGGCCTGTTCTTCACGGGCAACTTCGAGAGTCAGGGCAGCGTTCCGGCCGTGGGCCTCGCGCGCTACACCAATCCCTGCACAGCCGTGCGCGCCTATTGCACGGCCAAGGTCAACAGCCTCGGATGCACGCCGCAGGTCGGCTGGACGGGCACGCCGAGCGCCGCTTCGAGCGCCCCGTTCACGATCACCGCCGCCGACGTGCTCAATCACAAGTCCGGTGTGTTCTTCTTCGGAGTGAACGGCCGCATCGCGCAGCCCTTCCTCGGCGGCACGCTGTGCGTCCGCGCACCGGTCGTGCGCACGCCCGCGCGCTCGAGCGGCGGCTCGAGCGGCGCGAGCGATTGTAGCGGAGTGCTCAGCATCGACTTCGCTCCCTTCCTCGAGCCCACGCTCGGGACCGGACTCGCTCCCGGCGTCGGAGTGCAGGGCCAGTGGTGGTACCGCGACCCGCAGGCGAGCTTCACGGTCGGGCTGAGCGACGCGCTCGAGTTTCTGGTCCAGCCCTGAGCGCTGGGCGCGCGGGGGGGCACCGCGCGAGGTTCGGGTCGATGGGGCGCGGCGTTTTGGACGCCAGGCGCGACGTTTGGGGACGGGCGTTGCTAACATCTTTGCCTCTCAAACCGGCCGGAGGGGTCTCCCAACATGCCCACGTTGTTCGTTCCCAAGGAATCCAAGAGCGGCGAGACGCGCGTGGCCGCGACGCCGGAAACCGTCAAGGGGCTCGCCAAGGCGGGTCTGACGGTGATGGTCGAGCGCGGCGCAGGCGTGAGCGCGAGCTTCACCGACGCCATGTACGAGGCCGTGGGCGCGAAGCTCTGCGGCCCCGAGGCGTGGGGCAGCGCGGACATCGTCGCCAAGGTCGCCAACCCCAACGCGAACGAGATCGGCACCCTGCAAAAGGGCGCGATCCTGATCTCGTTCATGACGCCGTCGGCGAACCTGCCGCTGGTGGGCATGCTGCGCGAGCGCGGCGTCTCGACGCTCGCCATGGAGCTCGTGCCGCGCATCACGCGTGCGCAGGCCATGGACGCGCTCTCGTCGCAGGCGACGGTCGCCGGCTACAAGGCCGTGCTGCTCGGCGCCTCGCACCTCGCGAAGATGTGCCCGCTGCTGATGACCGCGGCCGGCACCGTCCCGCCGGCCAAGGCGGTCGTGTTCGGCGCGGGCGTCGCGGGCCTGCAGGCGATCGCGACGGCCAAGCGCCTCGGCTGCACGGTCGAGGCGACCGACGTGCGCATGGCGGCGCGCGAGCAGGTGCTGTCGCTCGGCGCGAAGTTCATCGATGTCCCCGGCATGGGCGACATGGAAGGCTCCGGCGGCTACGCCAAGGAGCAGACGCCGGAATTCCTCGAGAAACAGCGCGAGGAAGTGGCCAAGCGCGTGGCCGAGGCGGACCTCGTGATCACGACGGCGCTGATTCCCGGCCGTCCGGCGCCCAAGCTCGTGAGCCGCGCGATGGTCGAGTCGATGAAGCCCGGCGCGGTGGTCGTCGATCTCGCGGTGGAGAGCGGCGGCAACTGCGAGCTGTCGAAGCTCGGCGAGGTCGTGCTGCACAACGGCGTGAAGATCGTCGGCGTGCCCAACTTGCCCGCGAGCGTGCCGTTCCACGCCTCCGAGCTGTACGCCAAGAACATCCTCAACCTCGTCAAGCTGTTCGTGCACAAGGACGGCAGCTTGAACAAGGACCTCAAGGACGAGGTGCTCGCGGGCTGCCTGCTCACGCACGCCGGTGAAGTGACCCACAAGCCGACGGCGGATGCGCTCGTCGCGGGAGCGAAGTGACCATGAACCTGTTCCTCGCCGTGGCCGCCCAAGCGGCCGAAGCCGCCAGCGCGCCCGTCGCGCAGGAGAGCGGCAACCTGCCGTTCTTGATCGTCGGCCTGTGGGTGCTCTTGCTCTCGGTGTTCGTGGGCTTCGAGGTCATCCAAAAGGTGCCGCCGACCCTGCACACGCCGCTGATGAGCGGCTCGAACGCGATCAGCGGCATCACGATCGTGGGCTCGCTGTACTGCGTCGGGAAGGACTATCCGCTCTCGGCGGGCATCCTCGGACTGATCGCGATCCTGTGCGCGATGATCAACGTCGTCGGGGGCTTCGTCGTCACCGACCGCATGCTCGGCATGTTCAGCGCGAAGGGCGGGAAGAAGTGATGCTCGGCATGATCTCGATGAAGGGCGTGGTCGAGCTCGCCTACATGGCGTCCTCGCTGCTCTTCATCCTCGGCATTCTCAAGCTCGGCAAGGTCAAGACGGCCAAGCAGGGCAACCTGTGGGCGGCCTACGGCATGGCGCTCGCGATCGGCGCGACCATGTTGCTGCTGATCGCGCGCGGCGATTGGAATCCGCGGCCGGGCGAGTGGGCCTACCAGTCTCACGCGCTGGCGATCGGCGCGATGGTGCTCGGTTCCGCGATCGGCTGGTGGATGGCCGTCAAGGTCCCGATGACTTCGATGCCCGAGTTCGTCGCGTTCTTCAACGGGCTCGGCGGCGCGGCCTCGATGTTCGTCGGTCTCGCGGAAGTTCCGCGCGCCGTCGAGCGCGGCCAGACGCTCTCCGCGGAGGGCGCGGACTTCGCCATCGCGGTGATGCTCGCGGTCATCATCGGCGCGGTCACGCTGACGGGCTCGCTCGTCGCCTACGCCAAGCTCGCGGGCAAGCTCAACAAGAGCCGCATCGGACCGCTCGGCTCGCAAGGCTTCAACATCGTGCTCGGGGCCGTGTGCGTCGGCGCCGGCGTGTGGGGCGGCTTCTTCGCGGCGGATCCGATGGGCCTGTGGGTTTCCAATGGCCTCTTGACGCTCGGTTCGCTGCTGCTCGGCCTCGGCCTCACGCTGCCGATCGGCGGCGCGGACATGCCGGTCGCGATCGCGTTGCTGAACAGCTACTCGGGCATCGCCGGCATGACGACCGGCTTCATCCTGCGCAACAACCTGCTGATCGTCGCCGGTTCGCTGGTCGGCGCGTCGGGCATCATCCTGACGCAGATCATGTGCAAGGCGATGAACCGTTCGCTCACGAACGTGCTCGTCGGCGGCATGGGCGAGAGCGCGGGCGGCGGCGGTGGCTCGAAGGACGAGGGCTACACCAAGGTCAAGTCGACCTCTGGCGAGGAGCTTGCGGCCGTGCTCGATGCGGCCAGCAGCGTGATCTTCGTTCCGGGCTACGGACTCGCGGTCGCGCAGGCCCAGCACAAGGTGCGCGAGCTCGCGGGCCTGCTCGAGAAGAGGGGCTGCCAAGTGCGCTACGCGATCCACCCGGTCGCCGGCCGCATGCCCGGCCACATGAACATCCTGCTCGCGGAAGCCGACGTGCCCTACGAGCAGCTCTACGAGCTCGACCGCATCAACGACGACTTCAAGAACACCGACGTCGTCGTCGTGCTCGGTGCCAACGACGTGTGCAACCCCGCCGCGACCAACGACCCCAAGTCGCCGATCGCCGGCATGCCGGTCCTCACGGTGTGGGACGCGCGCACGGTGGTCGTCGTCAAGCGCTCGCTCGCATCCGGCTACGCCGGCATCCGCAACGAGCTCTTCCAAATGGACAACTCGCTGATGTTCCTCGCCGACGCCAAGAAGGCGCTCGAGGACACCATCACCGAGCTCAAGGCGCTCTAGCCACGCGTCGGTCGAGTCCACGCGCCCCGCCGCGCCCTGCACCTGCCGCGGATTCGTTCCGCGGTGGGGTTGGATTGGCGCGGGGCCGGAAATGGGCGCGCCCCCGCCGCGGGGATGCCGCGGCGAGGGCGCTGGGGCGAGGCGGCGCTACTTCTTTCCAGCGCGGGGATTCGACTTGGTGCTCGGCCGCGACGGGGTCCCGCTGGTGGCGGCTTTCGGGGCGTCGGTGGCCTTCGGGGAGATGGGCCCAGAAGGGACCGGCCCAGGGGAGATGGACCCAGGGGAGATGGACCCAGGGGAGATGGACCCAGGGGAGATGGACCCAGGGGAGATGGACCCAGGGGAGATGGACCCAGGGGAGATGGACCCAGGGGAGATGGACCCAGGGGATGCGGACTTGGCGGTGCCGGCCCTCGTGGGCGTTTTCTGGCGCGGGGCGGGCTCGAGGGTGACGGTCGCGGCGGGGTTGGTGCTCGCCGCCTTCGTTTCGGTGGCTTGGAAGCGCGGGCCGCAGATGCAGGCGAGCGCGGTGGCGATGTCGGTGGCGTTGAGGTCGCAGGTGCGCGCGGCGACGGCGCGGGCGAGGGTCGAGAGGCTGAGGATGCCGAGCAGGCGACCGTCGGCGTCGAGCACCGGCAGGCGGCGCAGCTGTTCGCGCGCCATCAGCTCGGCCGCATCGCGCGCCGTGGCGCTCGAGGGGAGCGCGTGCACGACGAGCGACATCACGTCGCCAGCGTTCAGTGACCACAGCGGCGATCCGCGCAGGTGCGTCGCCATCAGCATGTCGCGATCGGTCAGCATGCCGACGACGCGGCCTTGCGCATCGAGCACGGGCAGGCAGCCGAGGTCGCCTTCCCACATCGACTGGGCGACGGTGGAGAGCGGGTCGGTGGTGCGGCAGGTGAGGACGGCGGTGGTGAGCAGGGTGGCGAGGTTCATGGTGATCGGAGGTAGGACAGGGAGCTTGGGAGCGCGGCGGTTCGGCGCAGACTACGCACCGCGAGGCGCCATTGCACGCGCGCGCCATTCCGCGCCGGTGCGGAACGCGCGGCAGGCCGTGCGCTACCTTCTCGTCCCATGGCGTCCGCGTTGCAAGCCCCGGTCAAGGATCCGCGACAGTTGCCGTGGCGCAGCATCGGCGCGGGGCTGGCCCTCGCGGCGCTCGTCGCGGCGGTGCTGCTCTACGGCCTGTGGCGGCGCGACGCGCTGCTCGATCGTCGGCGCGCGGACCTGCTCGAAGGCGTCGAGCGCCTGCTCGAGGCCCTCGCGAGCTCAGGCGGGGATCCCAAGGGCGCGCAGCCGCTGCGCGAGGCCGGTCGCATCGTGGCGGTCGGGCGCGACGGCGGCGAATTCGCGCTGCGCAGCGTCGACGCATGGGCGGCGATCGCGCGCGGCGAACGCAGCGTTTCGGTCGATGGGCAGTGGTGGATCGCCGCGCAAGACGACGACGACTATCTCGTCGCGGTCGTTCCCGAAGCGGCGCTCATGGAACGCCTCGCGGGCGATCGGCGCGAGCTGAGCGTGCTCCTGTGGACCGCGGGCGGGGCGCTGCTCGTCACGTCGTTCGCCATGGCGTGGTTCGTGAGACGCAGGCTGTGGGATTTTCGCGCCCGCGAGACGGCGCAGTACGTCGTCGCCATCCGCCGCGAAGGCGCGAAGTGGCGCGCGCTCACCGAGAGCGCGGCCGACATGATCCTGATCGTCGATGCGCGCGACGGCGCCGAGGAGGAGCGCAACAAGGCGGCGCTCGCGACGCTCGGGCACGCGTCGCTGCGCGAGTGCGTGGATGCGGCGGACTACGAGGAGCTCGCGCGCGGGCTGGTGGCGGCGCGCGAGCGGCCCGGCGAGCCGATCGCGTTGCGCGAGCTGAAGGTGCGCGCGCGGGATGGACGCGAGTTGCGAGTCGATGTGCGCCTCTCGGGCATCGATCTGGGGGATGAGCACGTGATCGAGCTCTCGTTGCGCGACGTGACCAGAGAGCGCGGAATGGAGCGCCAGCTCGCGATTTCGGAGCGACTCTCCTCGCTCGGACTGCTCACCGCGGGCGTCGCCCACGAGATCAACAACCCGCTCGAGGGCATCGGCAACTACCTCACGCTGCTCGCGCGCGAGGACGTGCCGACGGAGAAGCGCGGACGCTACGTCGAGCAAGTGCGCGCAGGCTTCGAGCGCATTCGCACGATCGTGCGCGACCTGCTCGCGTTCGCGCGCCCGGGTGTCGAGCACGGCGAGGCGGAGCTCGGCGAGGTCGTCGAACGCGTGCGCGCGCTGTGCGCCTACACCAAGAGCTTCGGCGAGGTCGCGGTCGAGGTCGCGGGGCTCGACGCGCCGCTCGTCGTCCCCCTCGACCGCGGGCGACTCGAGCAGGTTCTGCTGAACCTGCTGCTCAATGCGGCGACGGCCATGGGCGGACGCGGACGCATCCTCGTGCGCGCCGAGCGCGACGTGCGCGACGTCCATGGCGAGCGTTGCGTGCGCATCACCGTCGACGACGAGGGGCCGGGCATCGCTCCCGAGCAACTGAGCTCGATCTTCGATCCGTTCTTCACCACCACGCAGGGCAACGGGCTGGGACTCTCGATTTCCTTCGGGCTCGTGCGCGCGCACGGCGGCAGTTTGGTGGCCTCCAATCGCCCCGAGGGCGGCGCGCGCTTGGTGGTCGAACTGCCCGCGATGCGAGCTAGGAAGTAGAGTTCCACGCCATGGCCGCGCGCACTCGCATCCTGATCGTCGACGATGAGCGCTACGTGCGCGATTCGCTGCTCGAGTTGCTCGGCATGGAGGGCTACGCCTGTCTCGCGGCGGGTTCGCTGCCCGAGGCGCTCGAGCACGCGCGCTCGTTCTCACCGGCCGTCGTGCTCACGGACCTCAGCATGCCCACGGGCTCGGGGATCGAGTTGTTGGCCGCGTTGCGGCAGGCGGGTTCCCTCGTGCCGGTCGTGCTGATGACGGGTGTCGGAACCGTGCGCGACGCCGTGGCGGCGATTCAGGGCGGCGCCTACGACTTCCTGCAGAAGCCGGTCGACGCGCAGCAGTTGCGGCTCGTCTTGCGGCGCGCGGTGGAGCATCAGGAGCTGGTGCGCGAAGTCCGCAGCCTGCGCGAGGGGGCGCGGTTGGGAGCTGGGCGCGAGCTGGTCGGCAGCTCGACCGCGATGGCCGCCGTGCGAGCGCTGGTCGAATCCGTGGCGCAGAGCGATGCGACGGTGCTCGTGACCGGCGAGAGCGGCACGGGCAAGGAGCTCGTCGCCGAGCAGGTGCACCTGCGCAGCGCGCGCGCGCGCAAGCCGCTGGTGCGCGTCAACTGCGCGGCCATTCCCTCGACGCTGTTCGAGAGCGAGTTCTTCGGCCATCGCCGCGGCGCCTTCAGCGGCGCGGTGGCGGATCGCGCGGGACGTTTCGCCGAGGCCGAGGGCGGCACGATCGTGCTCGACGAGATCGGGACGCTGCCGAGCGAGATGCAGGCCAAGCTCTTGCGCGTGCTCGAGAACGGCGAGTATCAGGTGGTGGGGGAGTCGCGCACGCGCGTGTCGGACGCGCGCGTGATCGCGCTCACGAACGAGGCGCTCGCCGAACGCGTCCACAAGGGCGAGTTCCGCTCCGACCTGTACTACCGGCTCAACGTGTTCCCGATCGCGATGCCGCCCTTGCGCGCGCACCGCGAGGACATTCCGGAGATCGCCGCGGCGCTGCTGGGCTCGACGCACGCCGGCGCGTCCGCGCTCGGGCCGGGAGCCGCCGAGGTGCTCGCCTCCCACGACTGGCCGGGCAACGTGCGCGAGCTGCGCAACGTGCTCGAACGCGCGACGATCGTCGGCGGCCGAGGTCCGCTCGATGCGCGAGTGTTGCGCGCCGTCGTGGAACCGGCCATCGCGGGCACGGCTCCGACGCTCGGCGGTGGCGCGGACGCCTTCCACCTGCGCCAAAACCTCGACGCGCTCGAGAAGCAGTTGCTCCAGCGCGCTCTCGAGAAGTGCGAAGGGCGCAAGAAGGACGCCTCGGCGCTGCTCGGGATCGACGCGCGCAACATGGGCTACTACCTGCGCAAGCACGGGCTCTCCGACTTGCCGCCGCGAGCCTGACTGCTCGCTCCAGACGTGCGCGCGCTCGTTGCCGCCCGCGCGATCGGGAACTAGGCTGCGCGGCAGTTGCCATGCGCCGCTCGCTCCCGCTCACACTCGGAAAACCGCGCCCCGCCTCGCGCGAGGGGGGCGGCGCATGAGCGATCCGCAGGGCAGCGCGATGGAGCTCGGGCGGCTCGAACTCGACGACCTGCGCGACGCGTGGCGCATCCTCGACGGCGAGGAGCGCGTCGAGGGCTTCCGCATGCTCGGCGTGCTCGACGCCGAGGAGTTCTTCACGCAGCTTCCGACCACCGATCAGCGCGCGCTGCTCGGCACGTTTTCCCCGACCGAACGTCGCCACTGGGTGCGCATGCTCGCGCCCGACGACGCGGCCGACCTGCTGCAGGAGCTCGACGAGCAGCGGCGCTCCGAGTACTTGGCGCTGTTCGACGAGCCGGTGCGGCGCGAGGTCGCGGCGCTCCTCGCCTACGCCGAGGACGATGCGGGCGGCCTGATGAGCCCGCGCTTCGCGCGCGTGCGACCCGACCAGACCGTCGACGAGGCGATCTTGTACCTGCGCCGCCAAGCGTTCGATCGACTCGAGCTCATCTACTACGGCTACGTGCTCGATCGCGAGCAGCGACTGCTCGGCGTGGTGAGCTTCCGCGACCTGTTCCGCGCGCGCGGCAGCGCCTCGGTGCGCGACGTGATGAAGACCGACGTCATCATGGTCCCGGAGGAGATGGATCAGGAGGCCGTCGGCCGCGTGTTCGCCGAGCACGACCTCGTCGCGCTCCCCGTGCTCGATGCCGCCGGGCGCATGAAGGGCATCGTGACCGTCGACGACATCGTCGACGTCGTGCAGGAGGAAGCCACCGAGGACATCCAGAAGATCGGCGGCACCGCCGCGCTCGATGCGCCCTACCTCGAGGTCGGCCTGTTCGGGATGGTGAAGAAACGACTGGGCTGGCTGACGATCCTGTTCTTCGCGCAGATGCTGACCGTGGTCGTGATGAAGCACTTCCAAGTGCGCATCGAGACCGTCTCGCTGCTCTCGCTCTTCATCCCGCTGATCATCTCGAGCGGCGGCAACTCCGGTTCGCAGGCCTCGACGCTGGTCATCCGCGCCATGAGTCTGGGCGAAGTGCAGCTCGCCGATTGGAAGCGCGTGTTCTTCCACGAGCTCGCCGCGGGCCTGTGCCTCGGCCTCGTGCTCGGCCTGATCGGCTTCGTGCGCGTGCTCGGACTTTGGCCCGGAGACGCGGCCGAGTACGCGCTGTTCTCGTGGGAGCTCGCGGTCACGATCTGCCTCAGCGTGATCGGCGTCGTGCTGTGGGGCACGCTGATCGGCTCGATGCTCCCGCTCGTGCTGCGCCGCCTCGGTCTCGACCCCGCGAGCGCCTCGGCGCCGCTCGTCGCGACCCTGTGCGACGTCACCGGCATCCTGATCTACTTCGTCACCGCGACCTTCGCCCTCGCGCACGTCTTCGCGCCGACTCCCACGCCATGAACGCCTCCTACGCATGTCTCGCCGGTCACAGGGTCGAGGTGTTCACCGCGACGTGGTGTCCCGACTGCAAGCGCCTCGATCGAGTGCTCGCCGACGCGGGCATCGCGCACGAGAAGGTCGACATCGACAAGGTCGAGGGCGCCGCCGAGGAGCTCGAGCGCGAGACGGGCAAGCGCGGCGTGCCCTACCTGCGCCTCGACGGCGCAACGTGGGTGCGCGGTTACCACAAGGAACTTCCCACGCGCTTCGACCCCAAGCTGTTCGTCGCCGAGCTCGAGGCCGCCCTGCGCCAGCGCTAGTCGCGCGCTCGGCGAGCGGGAGCCGGTCGCAGTACGAACAAGAGAGCGAGGGGAATGCACAGAGAGACGGGCGAGCGCGGCGCGAACTCGTCCCACGATTCGTTTCCGAGGAGGAACGATCATGCAAGTTGACGAACTGATGACGCGGGATGTGTGGACGTGCGCGCCGCAGGACGATCTGGCGGCGGCGGCCGGGGCGATGTGGGAGCGCGACTGCGGCTGCGTGCCGGTGGTCGACGGACAGCGCAAGGTCGTGGGCATGGTGACCGATCGCGACATTTGCATGGCCGCGTGGATCAAGGGACGGAAGCTGCACGAGATTGGCGTGAGCGAGGTCATGAGCGAGCGCGTGATCGCGTGTCGCGTCGACGAAGTGGCGGAGTGCGCCGAGGCGCTGATGCGCGAGCACGGCGTGCGACGCCTGCCGGTCCTCGATCTCGACGGCAAGCTCGCGGGCCTGCTCTCGCTCGCGGATCTCGCCTGCGAGGCGCGGCGCGAAAACGGGCGCCTGTGGCGCGACGTCGACTCGCTCGAGGTCGCTCTCACGCTCGCCGGCATCTGCCAGCCTAGGCGTGGTGCGCGCAGCGATGGAGAGCCGTTGCTGATCGCCGAAGAATCCGAGTTCGCGCTCGACCCCGTGCGGCGCACCGAGAGCGTGCAGGTCGTGCGGGAGACGACGAGGGTGGCTGCTGCGGTGAGTTGACACGCGCGTGGGGCTTGCATCGGCGGCCCGCGCGCAGTGGGATGCGCGCATGATCCACCGCGAGCAACACGGCTCCGTCACTGTCTTGCGCGTCGAGCACGGCAAGGTGCAGGCGCTCGACCTCGAACTCTGCCTCGAGCTCGCGGACGTCTTCGAACACGTCGACGAGTGGGAGGCGACACGCGCCGTCGTGCTCGTGGGCACCGGCGCCGCGTTCTCGGCGGGCGTCGATCTCAAGCGCGTGCTCGACGGCGGCGCGGCCTACACGGACCGGTTCCTGCCGGCGCTCGATCGCGCGCTCGGCGCGCTCTTTCGCTGCCCCAAGCCCGTCGTCGCCGCGCTCAACGGCCACGCGATCGCCGGTGGCTACGCGCTCGCCTGCGCGGCCGATCTGCGCCTCATGGCGCGCGGCAAGGGCCGGGTAGGCATGCCCGAGCTCGCGGTCGGCGTGCCGTTTCCGTGGCTCGCGCTCGAGAGCGTGCGACTCGCGACGCCCGTCGAGCACCTGCAGGAACTCCTGTACCTCGGCCAGACGTACGACGCGGACGCTGCGCTCGCGCGCGGGTTGATCGACGAGGCGGCGGAGCCCGATGCGCTGCCGCGGCGCGCGCTCGAGGTCGCGCAGCGGCTCGCGCGCGTGCAACCCGCTGCATTCGCGCTGACCAAGCGCCAGTTGCGCCAGTCGAGCCTCGACGCGTGGAAGCACCAGAGCGCGCACGAGACGATGGTGCGCCTCGCGTGGGCCGCGCCCGACACGGCCGAGGCGATCCGCGCGTACCTCGAGAGCCTGAAGAAGTAGCGCTGCGCGGCCGCGATGGAAGCGCGCACGACACGCAACGGGGCGCCGTGGGCGCTGGCTCTGCTCACGGCGATTTACGCGTTCAACTTCGCCGACCGCCAGTTGCTCTCGATCGCGCTCGAGGACGTCCAGCGCGACATCGGGGCGAGCGATGCCGAGATGGGCCTGCTCACGGGCACGGCCTTCGCGATCTTCTACACGTTCGCGGGGATTCCGCTCGCGCGTCTGGCGGATCGCTGGCATCGCTGGCGGCTGCTCTCGCTGTCGCTCGCCGCATGGAGCGCGTTCACGTCGCTCTCCGCGCTCGCACGCTCGTTCGCGCACCTCGCGCTCGCTCGCATCGGCGTCGGCGTCGGCGAGGCGGCCTGCTCGCCCTGCGCGCACTCGCTGCTCTCGGATCTCTTTCCTCCCTCGCGGCGCGCGAGCGCCATCGCGATCTACTCGACCGGCATCTACCTCGGAACGCTGCTCGCGTACGAGGTCGGCGGCTGGATGTGCAAGGAGCACGGCTGGAAGCTCACGTTCCTGTCGTTCGGAGCGGTGGGAGCACTGCTCGCGCTCGTCGGCTTCCTCGCCCTGCGCGAGCCCGCGCGCGAGCGAGGCGATGAGCAACCCGCGCCGCGTTCGGCGAACATCGCGAGCCTGCTCGCCACGCCATCGTTTCGACATCTCGCGCTCGGAGCCGGCATCAAGTCGATCGCGGGCTACGCGCTGCTCACGTGGGTGCCGACGTTTCTCTCGCGCGTGCACGGCATGGACTCGGAGACGAGCGGACGCTGGCTCGGCCCCGTGGTCGGCCTCGGCGGCGCGCTCGGCACGTTCGGCGGCGGCTGGCTCGCGGATCGTCTCGGCGGCGGCGACGCACGCCGTCGCGTCGCGACGGCCTCGTGGGCCACGCTCGCGGCCACGCCGTTTCTGTACCTCTTCCTGTTCGCGTCCGATCCGGACGTGGCGCTTTTGTGCTACGCGCCGGCGGCGATCTTGGGAGCGATGTACCTCGGACCCGTCTTCACCTACGCACAGGACTGCGCACGGCCCGAGCAGCGCGCGCTGGCCTCCGCCGTGCTGCTGTTCGGCATCAACTTGATCGGACTGGGGATGGGACCGTGGATCGTCGGCGTGCTCAACGGCGTCTTCGAACCGTCTCAGGGAGCGCTCGCGGTGCGCAGCTCGCTCGCGGTCGTGTCGCTGACGTACCTGTGGGGCGCGGCGCACATGGCCCACGCGGCCCGCGCGCGCTGATCAGAGCACGAAGCGCACGTCGGGGTGCTGTGAGATGAGCGTGAAGACGGCCGTGCGATGCGCCTCGTCGCGCACTTCGAGCTCGAGTTGCAGCGTGCGGTACTTGCCCGTGGAGCTCTCGCGCGCGAGCAGCAGCCGATGCGCGCCGTCTCCGACGACCGAGGCCACCACGGCCCGCAACCGCGGTTCGTCCCAGCCGATGATGCGGTAGGTCCAGACGCAGGGATAGCGAATCTCGGGCTTGCGCCCGTCGAGGAAGTTGTCCATGGCGAGGGGAGGTCGCGCATCGTACTCGAAGTGCCGCGCGCAGGAGACGCCGGCGGTTCGTCGATCGCCACTGGTTCCTCGATCGCAGCGAGCAAGGCCGCGCGCGAGGACGTGCGTCGCACGCTGCTCGCGACATGGGGCGCGCTCATCGACGGCGAGCTGCGCGAACACGAGCGGGATGGACGAGCGTGTGCGCCGTGAATCCCCCGCAACATCGGCGGTTCTAGTCGGCGAGGTGCACGAGCTCGCGGAAGCGCTTCGTCTCGCGCAGCGGAGCGAAGTCTGGCTCCTCGCGCGCGCGCAAGAGCAGGCGCGTCTCGGCGGCGAGGGCGCGGGCAAGGGCGTCGAGAGCGTCCTCGTGGCGCTGGAGCCTCACGAGCGCGCGTGCGAAGTCGAGCTCGATCGCGCCGCGACCGGAGTGCGAGAGGTCGCTGGCGAGGCGCGCGGCTCGTTCGAGGTGCGCCGCGGCGCGCTCGGCGTCTGTGCGCTCCAGAGCGCCTCGTCCGAGCGCGTCCTCGCACGCGCACAGCAGGGCGCGTTCGTCGCGCGTCGGTGTTTCGAGGCGGGAGAGGGCGCTGCGCGCGCGCTCGTGAGCGCTCTCGATGGCGCTCGCGTCGCTCCGCGCGAGCCAAAGGAGCTCCGCGCGCGCGAACAGCCGCGTCGGTGTCGGAGCTTCACCCTCCAACACGACCGTGTCCCAGCTCGGCCAAGCCTGCAAGCCAAGGTGCAGCTCGTCGCGCGCAGCCCGCGGCAGGTCGCTCGGCCGCCCGCGACGGACGCTCTGCAGCCGCCAACTGCGCACGATGTCCTCGAACCGATCGCGCGGACACGAGTCCTGCGTTCCGATGCGCAGCGAGTTGACGTGGAGCTGGAAGACGTGGCCGCCGACGACCGGCAGCGCGGTGAAGCGCGCCATGGTGCGGCCTTCGCCCGGCAGTCGTTGCTCGGTCCGCAGGCAGGCGACCACGCCGACTTCGAAACGCTCGCCGTTCCCCAGCTCTTCCCGCCACGCGCGACTGTCGCGTCCGTCGCTCGCCGGCAGGTGTCGCAGGGTCGCCGTCGCGCGGCCGAAGCGGCCGGCGGTGAGCGCGCCGTGGCCGTACTGTTCGCACAGGCGCGTCTCGAGCTGCGCATCGTGCGTCCACTCGGGCACCTCGAACGAGGCCCAGAGGGTCGATTCCGCAAGCCGGATCTCGACGCAGGTGGGCGGCTGCTGCGCGCGGGTGGGCGTAGCCGTGGGCAAGCAGGCGAGGAGCGCGCCGAGCAGCATGGCGGGGGCAGCATAGGCCGAGCGCGTGCGCGGGTGGGCTGGCGCCGCCCCGTCGGCAGAAGTTTCCAACGGAACAGCACTGCGGGACAGCCCGTCCTAGCCGTCGCCCAGCCGTGGCAGCGCGGTCGCCCCGAAAATCACCCCGGCTCCCGCGCCGGGATTCGGGGTTGCCGGTAGTCTTGATGGGCGGTTCTCCGGCCTTCGTGACCGGCCAACCCCCTCCGTCCCCGATCGGCTCCTCGACATGACCCAGCGACCTCTGCTCCTCCTCGCACTTTCGGGCCTCCTCGCGCCGGCCACCGCCGCGCAGACCAACGACCCGTGGATCGATCCGGCGACGGCGCCGCGCGTCATCTGCTTCGACGAGGGTACGGACCCCGTCTACATGTCCAACGTGCTCGAAGTGCAGCCGCTCACGCCCGAGTATTACACGGGCGGTTCGTGGAGCGGTTCGGTCGGCGCGCCGGTGCAGGTCAGCTGGAGCATGGTTCCCGACGGCCTCAACATTCCGTCTTCGTTCTCTGGTGATCCGAGCGCCGCGAGCGAGCTCTTCTCGCGCCTCGATTCTCAGTTCTCGGGTCAGGGTGGTCGCGCGACGTGGGTCGCTCGACTTCAGTCGTGCTTCGACCGCTGGGAAGCGCTCTCCGGCCTCGACTTCACGCGCGTCACGGCGGCGGGCGTCGACTGGGACGACGGTTCCTCTTGGGGCACCGCGGGCAACGACACGACCCGCGGCGACATCCGCCTCTCGATGCGCAACATCGACGGTTCCAGCGGCATCCTCGCCTACGCCTTCTTCCCGACGAGCGGCGACATGGTGATCGACCGCTCCGAGAGCTGGGGCTCGTCCACGAGCTCGCACATCTTCTTGCGCAACGTCGTGATGCACGAGATGGGCCACGCGATCGGCTTCGATCACGTGTGCAGCAACAACTCGAGCCAGCTGATGGAGCCCTTCTACTCGGGCGCCTTCGACGGCCCGCGTCAGGACGACATCCGCGCGGTCCATCGGCTGTACGGCGACAACAACGAGTCGGACAACACATCCGCGACCGCCGTGAGCGTGACGCTCGTCAATGCCGTGAGCAGCACGTTCGGCACGCCGCCGAACCCGTTGGCCGGCACCAACGACGCGTTCTCGAGCACGCTCTCGATCGACGCGAACGGCGAGGCGGACTACTTCAAGTTCACGACGGCCAACACGGGTTCCAAGCTCGACGTGACGCTGACTCCGATCGGAAACAGCTACGACGACAGCGTGCAGAACGCCAACGGCTCCTGCGCGTCCGGCACGACGACCAACGCGCTGGCGCAGGCGAATCTGGCGGTGCAGGTGATCGGCACCAACGGCACGACCGTGCTCGCGACGGCTTCGGGGGCGGCAGCCGGCGTGGCGGAGACGCTCGTCGACGTGATCCTCAACGGCGCCGGTACGTTCTACGTGCGCGCCTACGAGACCGACTCGCCCACCGAGACGCAGCTCTACAAGCTCACGCTGCGCATCGACCCCGCCAACGTGTGCCCGGATTCGGACGGCGATGGCGTCGATGACTGCACGGACGGCTGCCCGCAGGATCCGCTGAAGACGGCTCCGGGAGTGTGCGGCTGTGGCGTGGCGGAGATCGACTCGGATGGCGACGGCGACCTCGACTGCGTCGACAACTGCCCGTCCACCTACAACCCGGCGCAGGCCGACGCCGACAGCGACGGCATTGGCAACGTGTGTGACAACTGCCCGCAGTTCGCGAACTCGACCCAAGCCGACACCGACGGCGATTCGCTCGGCGACGCGTGCGACAACTGCCCGTTGATCTTCAACTCGCAGCAGCCGGACGCCGACGCCGACGGCGTCGGTGACGAGTGCGACAACTGTGTCGCGATCGCCAACGCGGGTCAGCAGGACTGCGACTCCGATGGCGTGGGCAACGTTTGCGAGCTCGCGGCCGGTACGCAGTGGGACACCAACGGCAACGGCACTCCCGATCAGTGCGAGCCCTGCGGCTCGATCGTGAGCTACTGCACGAGCGGCACGACCAGCAGCGGCTGCAACGCCAGCATGTCGGCCGTGGGCAGCCCGAGCGTGGCGGCGGCCTCGGGCTTCGTTCTCACCGCGGGCAACGTCGAAGGTCAGAAGACCGGCCTGCTCTTCTACGGCATCACCGGCCCCAAGGCCTCGATCTGGTTCCCCGGCAGCTCGAGCTACCTGTGCGTGAAGTCGCCGGTCCAGCGCGGGCCGGGCACGAGCACGCTCGGCATCGCGGGCGCCTGCAACGGCTCGATCTCGCTCGACTTCCAGGCCTATCTGGCCGCGCGCCCCGGCGCCCTCGGCCAGCCGTTCCAGGCCGGGGTGGTCGTGAATGCGCAAGCGTGGTTCCGCGACCCCTCGGCTCCCGGCACGACCAACCTCTCCAACGGCCTGCAGTTCACCACCTGCCCCTAGGGCGCTCGAGCGTCGGCGCGCGCCGAAGCGCTTCCCGTCGCCCTCGGCGGGGGGCGGCGCGGGCTACTGCCAGTTCATCCACTGCTCGTTGGCCTCGTCGAGATCGCGCTGGATCTCGGCGATGCGGGTCTGGACTTCGCGGGACTTGGGGGCGCTCTTGTAGACGTCCTCGGTGAGCAGGGAGTCGTTGAGGGTCTCGAGCTCGGCTTCGAGGGCCATGATCCTCTGCTCGAGCTTCTCGAACGCCCAGGGGTTGCGGACCTTGCCGGACGGGGCGGGCTTTTGGGGCGGTGGGTCGGCGGGTTTCGGCGCGGGCTTGGGGGCGGACTTGCGGGCGTTGTCGCGCTCGGCGGCGAGCTCGGCGTCGGCCTCGAGCTTGCGGGCGCGGTAGGCGCTGTAGTTGCCGGTGTAGAGGCGCGCGGCGCCGTCCTCGACTTCGAGGATGTGGGTGCACAGGCCGTCGAGGAACTCGCGGTCGTGGCTGATGCACACGAGCGCGCCGTCGAATCCGCCGAGCATTTCCTCCAGCGACGTGCGCGCGGCGAGGTCGAGGTGGTTGGTGGGTTCGTCCATGGCGAGCCACGTGATCGGCGTGGCGAGCAACTTGGCGAGACACAGGCGCGCGCGCTCGCCGCCCGAGAGGTTCTTGACCTGCTTCTCGACTTCGAGGCCGCGGAACAGGAAGCGCGCGAGGTGCGAGCGACACTCGAGGTCGGTCCAGTCGGGCTTGACGCGCCGCATCTCGGTCATCGAGTCGTTGTCCTCGCGCAGCTCGCTCGTGTCTTGATCGTAGTAGCCGCACAGCGCCTTGTGGCCGAAGTCGATCGAACCCGCGAGCGGACGCGTGCGACCGGCGAGCAGCTTGAGCAGCGTGGTCTTGCCCGCGCCGTTCTTGCCGACGATGCCCAGACGCTGGCCGCGACCGATGCGCAAGTCGAGATCCTCGAACAGCACGCGCTCGCCGTAGCCGCCACAGAGCGCGCGCGTCTCGAGCACGAGCTCGCCGCCGCGCTCCACCTTCGGCGGCGGGATCGCCGGCTTGCGGACGTCGTCGTAGGGCTCGTGCAGGCGCGCGAGGTTCTCGAGCTTCTTCTGCCGCCCCTTGGCTTCCGCGGTGCGCTGAGAGCCCATGTGGCGCTTGATGAACTCCTCTTCCTTGCGAACGAAGTCCTGCTGCACTTCGAAGGCGCGCCGCTCGGATTCGAAGCGCTCGGCCTTGACCTGCAGGTACTTGGGATAGTTGCCGGGAAAGCTGCGCAGCGTGCCGCGTTCGAGGTCGAGGATGCGGTCGACGGAGTTGGTGAGCAGGCGGCGGTCGTGGCTGACGATCAGGACCGCGCTCTTGAGCTCGCGCAGCCACGCCTCGATCCACTCGATGCCGCGCAGGTCGAGGTGGTTGGTGGGTTCGTCGAGCAGCAGCACGTCGTGTCCGGCGACGAGCTCGCGCGCGAGCGCCGTGCGGCTCTTCTCGCCGCCCGACAGCGACGAGGCCTCGCGTTCCCAGAACGTCTCGGACAAGCCGATGCCGCCGAGCACCGCGCCGATCACGTGGGAGAGGTCCCAGCCTCCGATCTGCTCGAGCCGGTGCTGGAGCTCGTCGTGGCGGCGCACGAGCCGGTCGAGCTCGACGCCCTCGGTCGCGCCCATGCGTTCGGTGATCAGGCCGAGCTCGCGCTCGATCGCGCGCGCTTCCACGAGGCCGCTCTCGACGTAGTCCAGCACCGTCTGGCCCGCGACGAAGCGCGGTATCTGCGGCACGTGCCCGAGGCGCGCGCCCTTGGCGATCGTCACCGAGCCGCCGTCGGGCTGTTCGAGCCCTTCGATGATGCGCAGCAGCGTGCTCTTGCCGCCGCCGTTGCGGCCGACGAGGCCGACCTTCTCGCCGGGATCGATCTGGAAGGTCACGCCGCGCAGGACGTCCTGCGCGCCGTAGTGCTTCCGAAGGTCCTCGACGATCAGCAGGCTCACGAGGCGCAAGACTTTATCGGCGCGTTGCCCCTCCACAAGCGAGCGCTACCATCCCGCGCGAGGAAACCCGATGACGACGCTCTTCACCAAGATCATCCGCGGCGAAATCCCCGGCCGTTTCGTGCATCGCGACGAGCACTGTGTCGCATTCCTGACCGTCGCGCCGATCCGGCCCGGCCACACGCTCGTCGTGCCGATCCGCGAGGTCGATCACTGGATCGACCTCGGTCCCGAGCTCACCGCCCACCTCTTCACGGTCGCACAGCGCATCTCGCGCGGCATCCAGCAGGGTTTCGGCTGCCGCAAGGTCGGACTCTCGATCATCGGCCTCGAGGTGCCGCACTGCCACCTGCACCTGTTGCCGCTCGATCACGCCGACGACATGGACTTCAAGCGCCAGCAGCAGGGCCTCGCGGCGGAGGCGCTCGACGCGCACGCGGAGATCCTGCGCGAGGCGCTGCGTTCGCTCGCGTGATCAGTGAGCTCCGCCCGACTTCGGGCGCGCGTTCCAGATCGTCGCGCACAGGACGAGACCGAGCGCGACGACGGGCAGCATCGCTCCGGGCCACTTGCTCCAGTTCGCCGCGTCCTTCGCCGCTTCGCCCGCGGGGAGCGACATCGCGTAGTAGAAGGCCTGCGCGCCGCCGCCTAGGTACACGAAGCCGTCGATCACGCCCGTGACGAGGCCGGCGTATCTCGAGCCGCCGAAGTCCGCGGACGCGGTGCCGCTCAGCATGCCGTGCACGCCGATCACGCACAGCGACATGAACACCACCGCCCAGCCGAGCGCGGGGTGGCCGAGGAACGCGAAGGCGGCGACCGCGCCGAGCAGCATGCCGGCGTAGAGCACGCTCGAGACTGGCCCGCGGCGGCTGTGGAAGACGTGGTCGGAGATGAAGCCCGCGAAAACGCCGCCGAGGATGCCGGCGACGCACATCAGCATGCCCCAGTTCTTGTAGAAGAACGACTCGCGCCCCTCGATCGCGATCAAGTACAGGCGGCCCTGCTTCATCACGGCTTGGCGCAGGAATCCCGAACAGAACTCGATGCCGACGATGACCCAGATCACGCGCTGCGAGAACATGCGCGCGACGACTTGCAGCGGAGTGAGCCGCACCTGTGAGTCGCCGCTGGTCGCGTCGCCGGTGTTGAAGTCCGCGAGGCCCGCCGTGCTCGGCGTGTCGCGCACGAACGCGAAGGTCGCCAGCAAGCAGGCGGTGAGCACTCCGGCGGGGACCCAGAACGCCATCGCGTAGTCGAAGGACTTCGCGATTTGGAGGCTCCAGTCGTAGGAGAAATACAGGCCGAGCGAGATGAGGATGCCGAACAGGCCGCCGAGCACGCCGCGTTCGCGCACATGGAACCACGCCGCGTTGACCTTGACGATCGAGACCGCGCCGAAGCTCTGGAAGTACATGTTGATCGCGTTCAGCACGAGCAGTCGCTGCCTCAGCTCCGCCCCGGCGAGCTCGCCCGAGCTCGCGTCGGAGAAGGCGAGCGCCATCAGCAGGTTCATCACCGCCGAGCCCGCGGTGGCCGCGAGCATCGTCACGCGTCCGCCGAAGCGATCGGTCAGCGGGCCGTTGATCAGGAACGCGATGCCGTAGACCCACTGGCCCGCGCCGTCGATTTCGTTGAAGACGTCCTTGGCGAGGAGGCCGGCCTTGTCGAGCTCGCTCGCGATCGCGGAGAGGTTGTAGCGGCCGAAGTAGAGGAATGCGTAGGCGAGGCCGAGCGGGATCCAGTTCAGCGTGCGGCGCTTGCGGAAGCCCTCGGAGTGCCCGAGGTCGACCTTCGGCAGTCGGCGCACGACGACGCCGATCGCCGCGAGCAGGAACAGGATCGGCAGGAACTTCTGGAGCCACGGGGGAAGCGCGTCGAGCATGGGGTCGGCTTCTCTCTAGCGACGTGAGCGTGCGAGCGCGCGCACGGGTTCGACGAGTCCATCGAGCTGCTCGACCACGAGGTCGATCGCTCCGTCGGCGCGCGAGTCGAGCACCCAACGCGGCGTGTGCGGGTGGCGGCGCAGCGCGAGCTGCGGCGCGATTTCGCCGGCGCGGCGCATCACGTGCGGCAACGCAAGGTCGAGCGAGAACACGTCGCCGATCACGAAGTCGGGTCGTTCCTCGGCGAGGATCGCGCGGTACTTGGGGCGATCGACGCACACTCGCCGTCCCGCGAGCACGAGATGCTCGTCCGTGGCGCCGAGGACGAACTTGCCGGCTGAGCCGCGCACGCGCAGCGCATGGGAGAGTCCGTTGCCGACGCCCGTCTCGCGGAACCAGCCCTCGATCTTCTCGCTGGAGCTGTTCGACACGACGACGACCTCGGCGCCGGCCTCGACGAGCGAGGCGAACATCTGCGCCGCGCGCGGAACGAGCGCGGGCGGATGCTGCGCGCGGAACTGCGCGGTCGAAGTGAGGAAGCAGTAGTCGCCGAACTCCGACAGGCTCGGGAAGCTCGCTCCGATCGCGTCGACGTAGCGGCGCGCGATGGGGGAGCGCGCGGTTTCGAGGTGGCGCGCGAGTGCGTTGGCCTCGCAGAACGGGTCCTCGTCGATGTAGGCGGTGATGCGGCCGTCGGGCGCCCAGCCGTGCAGGTGCGGCTCGGCCATCACTTCGGCCTCGAACGCCGCGAAGTGCGCGGCGGCCTCGTCGGCGGCCACGCGCGCGAGCCGCGCCGCCTCGGCCACGAGGAACAGCTTGACGTTGCGGGCCTCGAGCGCTTGATCGGTCCAGACGCCATCGAAGTCAGAGAGGATGCGGACGGACATGGGCTGGCCATGGTAGCTAGCGCGACGCTCCTCCCGCATCCGCGGCGGGCTCGGCGGCGCCTTCTCCGCTACTCGCCGCGCAGGGAGCGCAGCTCGTGGGGGCGCAGCTTGCGATGTGCTCCCTGTGCGAGCGTTCCGAGCACCACGCCGCCGATCGCGGTTCGATGCAGAGTCAGCACCCGGCTGCCGATGGCATCGAGCATGCGGCGCACCTGTCGGTTGCGGCCTTCGTGGATCGAGAGTTCGAGGCGCGTCACGCCGCTCTCGCGGCTGTGGAGCCGCACGCGAGCTTCACGCGTCGGACCCTCGTCGAGAGTGACGCCGCCCTGAAGCGCCGCGAGCTGTGCGTCGTCGAGCTCGCCCTGCGCCGTCACCTCGTAGGTCTTCCACAGCGCCGAGGTCGGGTTCGTGATGCGCTCGGCGAGGTCCGTGTCGTTGGTGCACAAGAGCAGGCCGCTGGTGTCCTTGTCGAGCCGACCGACGGGCGCAATCCACGCCGCGATGTCCTTCAGTAGCTCGTAGATCGTCGCGCGGCCGCGCTCGTCGTCGCGCGTCGTCACGAGGCCCGCGGGCTTGTGCAGCGCGAGGTACAAGGGCTGCCAGCGCGCGAGCGGCTGCTCGTCGACGCGCACTTCGTCGCGCGACACGTCGACCCAAGCCGACGGATCGCGCTCGCGCAGGCCGTTCACCCGCACGCGTCCCTCGCGGATCGCCTGCTCGGCTTGCTTGCGGCTCATCACTCCCGCGCGAGACAGCGCGCGGTCGAGCGTCTTGCGCTCCGCCTTCATGCGTCCCTCGCTGCAGATTCTTTGCGGCCCACGCGTGCAGTTGTAGCACGCGCGCGCGACGCTGATTCGCTATCCTGACGGGATGGTCGAGCGAGGCTTCGAGGTCGTGGCGTGGCGCGAGGAAGGCGGCACGGAGTGCGTGCGCCTCGCCGTGCCGCCGACGGCGACACTTGCGAGCGTGCACGACCTCGCGGCGCGCGAGCTGCGGGTGTCGAAGGGTCCGTGGTCGTGCTTTCTCTCCGGCGTTCCTTGGGACGAGCGCTGCGAGTTCGGCTCGCGCGGCGTCGACGCGCCGCATTCGGCCGAGCGCACGAGGGTCGCGAAGCTCGCGTGGCGGCCCGGCTGCCAGTCGCTCGCCCTGCGGCACGCGGACGATCCCGAGCCGCTGCGGCTCGTGGTTGCGCGCGAGATCGATGCGGGCGAGCTGCACGTGCTCACCCGCGGTCGCAGTCCCGAGCCTCAACCGGCGCCGCAAGAGAACGAGCGTGGGAATTCGCTCGACGAGGACGAGGAGCGCGAACCGGGCGAAGAGGAGCAGGCGCTCGGGAATTGGCTCGCGCGCATGGTGCGTTTCGCCGAGCACGAGCCGGAGCTCAAGACCCCCGCGATGGCGCTCGCGACCTTGGGCGGTGACGAGTTTCGCGAACTCTCGGTCCCCGAGGCGCTGCCGCTTCTGGCGGGCGACGACAGCGAGATGCACTTTCTCCTCTGGGCGATGCTCGATTTCGCGCGGCCAGGCGAGGAGACGATCGCGCAGCGCTACGCGAAGCGCTGGCGCTCGAAGGGCGACGCGCTCGAGCGCGCCGTCCTCGATCGGCTCGTCGACTCGCGACTGGAGTTGATCGAGATCGCGGAGTGCGGGCCCGACGGCTACGGCAGCGTGCGCTGGCCGCTCGAGCCCCATCGCCGTGCGCAGTCCGTCCAACTCGGCAGCGACTCGCTGCCGCGGGGCTTGTGGGCCGCCGCGCGGCTCATCGCGCTCGACGACGAAGTCCAGCTCCTGCCGGGCGTGCTCGACTTCGCCACGCGCGAGGCGCGCGAACTCGCGGACGAGCGTCTCCGCGCCGCGCGCGCGCGCAGCGGCCTCGAGTGGGCGCTCTTCACCAAACGCGACGGACACGTCTTCCATCGCATCGCGCGCGAGGCGCTGCTCGCGGCCGGGTTGGCGAGAATCGGAGTGGCGTGAGCATGCCGCGCGGCAAGCAGGAAGAGGATCGTCTCGCGGCGTGGCGACCGCACTTCTCGGTCGAGATGCAGCGGCGCGGCGAGGAGCTCTCGCTCGCGGGCCGCGTGCTCTCGATCGAACGCGATGACAAGCGCGTGCTCGCGTCCGTGCGCGACGAGACGCAGACCTTCCAAGCGAGCGTCGACGTCGCTTCGCGCAACATCCACGCGACCTCGTGCACGTGCGGGATGTTCCGTCAGATGGAAGCCTGCAAGCACCTCTGGGCACTGTTGTGCGCGCTCTCGGGCGCGGCGATGACCAGCGGCAAGGACGCGCCGAGCACGGGTCCGCGCTCGGCGCTGCGCACGTGGCTGGAGGGACTCGACAAGCTCGAGCGCGAGTCGCGCGAGGCGGAGCGTGGACCCGAGGGCGAAAGCCGCGATTGTCGCGTCGACTACGTGCTGCTCCTCGACGACGAGGCCGCGCTCGTGTCGGCGGTGCTCGAGACGCGGCGAGCCAAGCGGCTGCTGCGCGGCGGCTTCGGCAAGTCGGTGCCGTTCCCGCTCGCGCTCGGCAGCAGCGACGTCGTGCTCGCACCCGCCGACCGACGCATCGCCGCGATGCTGCGCGGCGCCGGGACCGCGCTGGCGGCGGGGATGTACCGGCCGAGCCACGACGCGCGCTACCTGCTCGATTCCGCGCAGGTCGAGGCTGTGCTGCCCGAGATGGCGGCCACGGGCCGACTCTTCTGGCAGCGGCGCGGCGTGAGCAGCGAAGCGGCGCTCGCGCTCGACACGCACGGTCCGTGGGACCTGTGCATGCAGGTCGCCTTGCAGGGCGACGACGTCAAGCTCGGCGCACACCTCGTGCGCGGCGGCGAGCGCGTCGAGCTCGCCGAGCTGCGCGGAGTGCTGCCGGGCGACTGCATCGTGCTCGACACGCGCATCGTGCGCACGCGGCTCGGACGTGGCCGCGCGTGGCTCGCCAACCTGCTCAGCACGCCGTTGCCGCCGCTCGCCAAGCAGGAGTCGTCGGAGCTGTTGCGCGAGCTCGCGCGCCGCGATCTCGACGTGGAGCCCGGCGTCGGCATGGAGGAGCTCGTCGTCGCGCGTCCTCCCGTCCCCTGCATCACGCTCACGCCGCCGCCGCGCGACGAAGGCAGCGGTTGGGGCCCGCCCGCGGGCGAAATCGAATTCGACTACAAGAGCGAGCGCGTGCACGCTTGGGATGCGCGTCCGCTGTTGATCGCGGGTCGAGGAGTCCTGCGGCGTTACCGCGCCCTCGAGGATGCACTCGTGGCTCGCGTGCTCGAACTCGGCGCCGAGCCGCTCGGCGACAAGCACGGCCGCGTGCGCGTGCCGCTGCCGAAGCTGCCCGTGCTCGTGGCCGAGCTCGAGCGCGAAGGCTGGAAGGTGCAGGGCGAGGGCGCACGCTGGCGCAAGCTCGGCGCGCCGTCGATGCGCATCTCGACCGGCTCGGAGTGGCTCGAGCTCGACGGGCGCGTCGAAGGCATGTCGGCCGCGACGTTCCCCAAGCTGCTCGCGGCGCTGCGACGCGGCGAGAGCACCGTGGCCCTCGAGGATGGCTCGACCGGCGTGCTGCCCGAGGCGTGGGTGAAGCGCTGGAAGCGCGCGCTGCTGCTCGCGGACACCAAGGGCGGCAAGCTGCGCTTCGGCCGCAACCAAGCGTGGTTCGTCGATCTCCTGCTCGACGAGCACGTCGAGGCGGAATCGCGCCGTCAGTGGGAGGAGCAGCGTTCGCGGCTCGACGAGTTCAAGACGATCCAGCCGGTGCACGAGTCGGAGGCCTTCTGCGGCGAGCTGCGCCCCTACCAACGCGAGGGGCTGGGCTGGCTCGAATTCCTCGAGCGCCACCGCTTCGGAGGCTGCCTCGCCGACGACATGGGTCTGGGCAAGACCGTGCAGGTGCTGGCGTGGCTCGTCGCGCGCAAGCGGCGCGAGCCCGACGCAGGTCCCACGCTCGTGGTCGCTCCGAAGTCGCTCACGCACAACTGGATCGACGAGGCGCGGCGCTTCGCGCCCGACTTGAAGTCGCTCGAGTACGCTGGCACGGATCGGGCCGGACGTCGCACGAAGTTCGAGCACGTCGACGTGATCGTCACGACCTACGGCACCGTGCGCAGCGACATCGACTGGTTGTCGAAGCTGAAGTTCGGCGTCGTCGTGATCGACGAGGCGCAGGCCGTCAAGAACGACGCCAGCCGCATCGCGCGCGCGGTGCGCCTGCTCGTCGCCGATCACCGCATCGCGCTGAGCGGCACGCCGATCGAGAATCACCTCGGCGAGCTGTGGTCGTTGTTCGAGTTCCTGAACCCGGGCATGCTCGGCCGCTCGAGCGCGTTCCAGTCGCTCGTGGCGGGCACGGAGGACGTCGAGGGCGACAAGGACGTGCGCTCGCTCGTCGCCGCGGCCGTGCGACCGTTCCTGCTGCGGCGCCGCAAGGAGGAGGTCTTGCGCGACCTGCCCGAGCGCGCGGAGCAGACCGTGACCTGCGACATGGATCCCGAGCAGCGCCGCGAGTACGAGGAGCTGCGCGTGCACTTCCGGCGCGAGTTGCTCGAGCGGCGCACGGACAAGGAACTCGAGCGCGACAAGCTGCACGTGCTCGAGATGCTGCTGCGCCTGCGCCAAGCGGCGTGCCATCCGGGCTTGCTCGACCCCGCGCGCATCGACGAGTCGTGTGCGAAGTTCGACACCTTCTTGCCGATGCTCGACGAGGTGCTCGAGTCGGGCCACAAGGCGCTCGTGTTTTCGCAGTTCACGAGCTTCCTCGCGATCTTGCGTCGACGCCTCGACGCAGCGGGTCGCAACTACGGCTATCTCGATGGACAGACCGCGGCCGCCGATCGCGCGGTCGAAGTGCGTCGCTTCCAAGAAGAACCCGAGCGCAACGTGTTCCTCCTGAGTCTCAAGGCCGGCGGCGTCGGCTTGAACCTCACGGCGGCGGACTACGTGTTCCTGCTCGATCCGTGGTGGAACCCCGCTGTCGAAGCGCAGGCGATCGGCCGTTCGCACCGCATCGGCCAGTCGCGCAAGGTGTTCGCCTACCGCATGATCTGCGGCGGGACGATCGAGCAGCGCGTGATCGAGCTGCAGCAGTCCAAGCGCGAGCTCGCCTCCGCGATCCTCGACGTCGACAGCTCGCTGTTGCGCGACCTCTCGCGCGAGGATCTCGAGCGCTTGCTCGCCTGAGCGCGGCGCCGCGGCTGCTCGACTCTACTTGCGCCGCGTGTCGTGCAGCGCGATGCGGCGGAAGATGGGCTCGGCCGCCGCCTCGTGGACGAGCACGCGCACCTGCGCGACCTCGATCGGCGCGAAGCGGTCGATCTTCTTGTGGCCGATCGCGGTGCCGCGTGCGAGCTCCTTCCAGCCCTCCGCGGTGAGCCCCTCGATCGAGTAGCTGCGCACGCGCTCGCCGTGCGCGATGTCTTCCATCGTGATCACGCAGTCGATCGTGCGCGGCGCCGAAGGACCGAGCTGCAACTTGCGGCCGGGGCCCGCGATGTCCGCGAACGACGTGCCGTAGCGGCGCCGGATTTCCGCGCCGAACTCCGCCGCGCGCTGCACGTCGGCTTCGGGGATCGCTCCGGTCGGATCCGGCGTGTGGTTGAGGAGCAGCACGGCGCCGCGCCCGACCGAGCGCTCGTACATGTCCATCAGTTGATCGACGCTTTTGAGGGTCGGCGCGTTGCGCGTGTTCCAAAACCACGTGTTGCGGATGCGCGCGTCGCACTCGTTGGGCAGCCAGCGATCGCCGCTCGGCGTCCCGTCCTCGGCCGTGTACACGCCCCACGGCCGCGCGCCGAACTTCACCGAGTTCCACGCCGGATAGGGCGCGACGCCGTCCTCGTTCCCGACCCAGCGAATCGATGCCTGCGGACCTTGGAACACGACCGCGTCGGGCGCGTGCTGCGCGAGGATGTCGCCCACGTCGAACACGAGGCTGCCGTCGAACCAGACCTCGAACATCGAGCCGTAGTTGGAGAGCAGCTCGACGAGTTGGCGGCGGAAGAGCTGCTCGTACTCCTGCTGCTTTTCCGGCGTCGCCGCGCGCCCGCCGACCTCGATCCCGTGCCTGGTGTCGGCGGGGGAGAGGTACACGCCGAGCTTCATGTTCGCCTTGCGGCAGCTCTCCGCGAGCTCGCGCATCAAGTCGCCCTTGCCCCCGCGCCACGGCGTGTGCTTCACGCTGTAGTCCGTCGTCTCGGTCTGCCACCAGCAGAACCCGCCGACGTGTTTCGCCACGAACACGATGTAGCCCGCTCCCATCGACTGCGCCACGCGCACCCACTGGTCGGTGTCGAGCGCCTTGGGATCGAGCGCCTCGAGCGGCGTCGAGAGCTGGTCGTACTCCGCGTCCTGCCACGTGTTCGGCGCGAAGTGCAGGAACATCCCCACCTCCGCATCCGCCCACGCCACCTGCTGCGGCGTCGGCAACGCCAGCTTGGGAACCTCGACCGCCGCCCCCTGCGCCCACGCCACACCCGCAACCAACATGCTCAGCATGCTCGGCATGCTAAGCGAGCCCGTTGCCAACCGCCGCGGCGGCGCGCTGAAAACGCAGCGGACCTTCGTCCGACGCAGGGGACGAAGGCCCGCAGTCGGCCCCGCCGTAGCTACTTGGTGATGTGTTCGGCGAGTCGGCGATGGATGTCCGCCCTCAGCAGTCGCCGTTGTGTCTCGATCGCGGGCCAGTCGCCGAGGTCAGGTCCGGACACCGGCACTTCGATCGTCACTGGACCGCGCAGCAGGTTGCGGTAGCTGAGGTGAAGCACGCCGGACATGGCCACGGTCGAGTCCTCGACGCGGATCAAGCGAGCCTGAACCGCGGCCGTCGCGATCGGAACCTCGACCTGCACCTGACGATAGGGTTCGGCGCTCGGCAAGAAGATCTGCTTGCCGTCCAAGGATGTGGCGGGCAGCGGGAGCTTCTTGGGGTCCTGTGCGAGCGGCATGAGTTCGCGTCGCAGTGACGCGACGGGCTCGGGGTTCAGGACCAGCGCGTTCGCGCCCTGGCTCACGACGCACCACGCCACGGGCTGGTCTCCCAGCAAATGCTCGGGCCCGACCCTGCCCAGCAGGTCGGCCGCTCGCGCGCCTCGCTCGGCGAGGAGCAACGCGGATTTCGAGGCTCCACGGCCCGGCTGAAGGACCGGGTAGATGCCGGGTGCCGGAGCAACCCAGCGCCAGTGGACGATGACCTGCGCCGCGTCCTTGGCCAGCGAAGGGTCGCTGTAGCCATCGAAGTACGTGACGGCGTAGCTCGCCGCGCACGAGGAGCACCGCCACTCGCGCGGAGTCGACGCAGGGGGCGGCGACTGCGTCGTGGCCTTGCTCGGCTGAGGGCGTCCACACTCCGGGCACTGGGGTTCCGAACGCTTGGTGCGCCGACGAATGTAGTCGCCGCGCGAGAGCGCCTCACCGATCCACGCGCGGTCCAGCGTCCAGAGAGACTTCGAGTTCGGATCGAAGTACACCGCGCCCTCGGAGTGCTCCCACAGGAACGGATCCTCCTTGGATGGCGTCCACTGGCCCGGGCGCAGCGCGGGCAGGTCGAGTTCCTTGAGCACCTGTGCGTTGTATGCCACGGCGCTCGCGATCGGCTGATCGCAGTGGCGGACGAATCGCTCTGCCTCGAATTCGAGCGGGTCGAGCTGGAGCAGCCAGCTCGCGGGAACGACGCGGCCGTGTTCGAGCCGAACTGGAGCTGTCACCGATCGACCGCGACGTCTGGACGCTTGACCGGCTCCGACAGGGGCTCCGACAACGGCGCGATCTCGAACGAGTCGGCCTGAGTCTCGAGATCACTCGGACGCGATCCGAACGCGTACGTCCCGACCCGGTCCATCGGCGCAACCGTGCCGGACTGAGCCGCGGGGGCTTTCTCACGACCGTCGATCCGCTGGACCGTCCCGAGCGGCTCGTCAGACGCGGCGGACTGCGGATCCTGCGTGTCTTCCGCCTTTTCGACCGCCTCGTCGTCCTGCGCTTGGATGAGCGGAATCGAGTCCAGAGTCTCGCTAACGGTCTCGCAGCCTGGGGCGACGAAAGCGAAATGGATGAGCGTTCCGAGAAGTTGGGTTTTCATGGGAAGCTCCTAGTGGCTGAAGCAAAGCGAGAGCGAGAACCCCTCGACTGCACCCACGTGCAATCCGAGGTCCGCGCAGGTGGTGAACTGACTCGAGGGACGCCACAGCGCGCTCGCTCCGAGGAACAAGAAGCTGTCGGCCTCGACGGCTTGCCGTGCGACTTCCACGTCCGAAGGGAGTGCTTGGGCGGCACGCGTGACCAACAAGTGAGCGGCAACTGTCAAGCTGGGAACGAAGATCGAGATCAGCATGTGGAGGCGCGAACTTGGACGTGCGGTGGGGGAGGGCGTGCGCGCCCGTCGGCGACAGCGTGGATGCGCCGTCGGTGGATGCACGATTGGGGTGCGCTGCTGTTTCGAAACGGGAAGCGCTCGGTCAGCGCTCGCGGCGAATCGGATGCCTCGCGGACGCTGCGCCGATGTCGATGGCGTCGGCGTGGGAGCCGCGCGCGGAGCGGGAGCGCGGGCTGAGGGTGGCGGGGGCGGAGGGTGGCGC
>VGZD01000012.1 GCA_016872715.1 Planctomycetota bacterium | reverse complement strand
CGCTCAGCCGCGGCGAGCATCCCTATCGTGGTCGACGCCGACCGCCTCCGGCGGAAGTCATCCGCTTGGAGTTCCTATCCTCAGGTTTTCTCGCCCTCCTTGATCAACACCTATACGCCAATATATGATGCGCTTCCTCAGCGCTACGATCTTCGCTCTCGCTCTCCTGATCTGGTTTCTGATCGGACAGCCAGTCGGTGAGGCGGCAAACCCCGCAAATCAATCAACGGTGACATCAACTGGATCTTCCCAAGTGCAACCGATTGATTCGCCAAGCGATCATCGTCAATCAGCACCGAACACGGACAACGCGGCTCGAGAGAGCTCACCGGTCCTCGGTCAGGTAGAACTTCGCTTCATGGCAGGCGGCAAGCCTGTCGCTGGGGAGAAGATCATCGCTAGACTGATCAGCTTCGATGGTCAGATCTCAAGCGATGCGCAGTGCGACGATCAGGGGGTTTGTATTTGGAGTGACGTTCAAACCGGCAGCTACCAGTGGGAATTGATTTCAGCTCACCATGCCGAGATGAACCCGCCCTATTCTAGCGGAGTTGCACTCGTCAACGGAGCTGTCTTCTCTGATGGGCAGCGCCATCCAAGCAACAGATCCGGCAACTTCAACGTTGCATTGGGCGAAACACTCCGCCTCGACGTCGAACTGACCATGGCCGGAACGATCTTCGGGTTCACAGAACCAAAGGCTCGAGTGTTCATCTCCCATCGCAAAGATCTTGCCGGAGATCTCGGTGGGACCTCTGCCAGGATGTATGACATCGAAGTCAACGGTTATGCAGATGAAACCGGATTCTTCGAATTCCGCAATCTCATCCCCGGAACGAAGCTGGTGCGGGTTGAATGGGCAAAGCAACCGCAACTGTTCTTCTTTGCTACCACATCGGTAGAAGTCGTCTCTGGTGGCAAACACGACCTGGGTCGGTTGCAAAGTGGCCAAGGCAGCCTGAGCGGCAAACTGGTGTTCAAGGATGCCAGTGGTCGTCAGGTGGACGGAACTCAAGCCTTCGGCAAGCCGGTGCAGTCCGAAGTGGTCTTCGCAAGTCGTCCCACCGTGCCTGAAGAAGGCATGATGATGACGAAGATGCTGGTCACGGTTGGCGAGGAGTTCACAATCACTGGGCTCTTCGGTGGTGACTACACCATTCACTACAGCAGCTCCGGATGGGGATGGCCTGAAGAAGGACCGATGAAAGTCGATGAAGATCGACCGGTTCAACGAAAGCTGTTCATACCACCCGGTAGTGACGTGCGCTTGGAGTTTCCGATCCAAGTCAGCCAGCGTTGACAAAAAGGTCACCGAGGACACATCACTCAGTGACTACATGCTTACAGGGTTGCACAAATTCTCGTGGCAACCCTTCATTCTTCTCTCTTTTTCCACTTACTGAGTTTGCTGCAATCAAAAAAAGGAGCTGCACTATTAAAGAAGTCCTCCTTTGGTTTTGACACTCTACCCCATAGTACAGGAAAGGTCTGGTACCTAACCCGCATCATTCACGAGAAAACAGGTACGGGCGGGTCGGTTCGTGACCGGCTAGGTGCTTTGCATAGACACGGCGCCGATCACGACCAACCGCTCGCATGACGGACCTTACCCAGCAGCGCGGCCTCTTCGAAGGGACTTTTCCCAAGCCCGTGACGGTGGATTTCACGGCCCGGCGCCAGAGCTCGGATGGCGGTGTGGTGCTGCTGCGGCAGATCGACGCGCGCACGGGCCTGACGGCCTCGCTGGCGAGCAGCCTGGACGAGCGCCGGAGCACGGCACGCGTTCAGCACGACCTCGAGCTGCTCGTGCGCCAACGCGTGCTGTCGATCGCGTTGGGCTACGCAGACTGCAACGACGCAGCTCGCATCGGTGACGACCCCGCATTGACGCTGGCCTGCGGGCGTGCACCCGACGCGTCGGGATCGCTCGCGTCCCAGCCGACGCTCTCGCGTTTCGAGCGCGGCCGTGCGGGTCGCGAACTGGTCGCCATGTCGCGAGCGTTGGAGCGCAACGTGATGGATCGCCTCGCGCGCAGCGCGAGGCGTGCGCGTCGCGTGACCATCGACTTGGACAGCACGGTGGACCCGACCCACGGCACGCAGCAGCACAGCCTCTTCAACGGCTACTGCGGCACGTGGTGCTACCTGCCGCTCCTCGGCTTCCTCTCGATCGACGACGAGCCCGAGCAGTACCTGTTTCACGCGCGGCTGCGGCCGGGGACCTCGCGGGACGGGCGTGGCGTCCGGTCGCTGCTGGCGCGGGTGATTCCCGATCTGAAACGGCGTTTTCGTCGGGCGGAAGTGCTGGTGCGGGTCGGCGAGGGTTTCTGCGGCCCGGAGCTGCTCGCCATGCTCGATGAGCTGGGCGCGCGCTACGTCGCGGGGATAGCCAAGAATCCCAAGCTCGAGGCGCTGGCCGGGAAGCACATGCACGCCGCACGTGCGCTGACGTCGCGCTTTGGCCCTTCGACGCAGCTCTTCGGCGACTGCGAGCACGCCACGAAGTCATGGAAGCGCTCGCGACGCGTGGTCTTCAAGGCCGAGGTCGTGTCGCTCGAGGAGCGCACTCCGCGCGACAACCTCCGGCTGGTCGTCACGAACCTGCGCCAGTCGCCCGAGGCCTTGTGGGCGCTGTACGCGCGGCGCGGTGACAGCGAGAACCGCATCAAGGAGCTCAAGTGTGACCTGGAGATCGATCGCACGAGCTCGAGCAGCTTCCTCGCCAACCAGCTGCGCGTGCTGCTCACGTCGGCCGCCTTCGTCCTGGTGCAGGCGCTGCGGGACACTCTGCGCGAAACCGAATTCGCCCGCGCTCGGGTCTCGACGCCGCGGCTCAAGCTGCTCAAGGTCGCGGCGACAGTGAAGTCGACCTGGCGTCGGATCGTGATCTCGCTGCCCGAGACGTACGCATGGGCCGCAGCGTGGCGAACAGCTGCGCTCGCGGCGGGCGCCGCAGCCTGCTGATGCGGCCACTTCGGCCACACACCACCTGTCGAACGCGGCCACGCGAGGCGGAGCCCTGCCCAAATCCACCGCACCCCCCTGACTGGCGCGTGGAAGCAAGCCTCTGCGCGCCGCTTTCGACCTCAAAAAGTCTGGTGCGCTCGAAAACGACGGACGTCCAGCGACATCCGCGGCTCTCCGCTCGCGCGATCGTGCGCTCGTGAATGGGGCGGCCTAGTCCGCGGGCTCCATCGTCGCGCGCAGTGGGCGAGGCGCGTGCGGTCACGGGCCCCGACCTCGGACCGTGGCGCGAGTTTGGGCGCCGCCACGGCGCTCGGCTCACTTCTTCTCGATGTTGCGCGTCAGGTAGTCGACGAGGTCCATCTTCGTGACGATCGCCTTGAGGTGTTGCGAGTCGTCGACGACGAGCGCCACCAGACCTTCGGCGAAGAGCTTGGTGAGCGAGCCGGCGTCCTCGGAGTCCGCCACCGTGCGCACCTTGCGGAACATCACCTCGGCGATGGAGCTCGACAGGCTCGCGCGACCCTCGACGAGCTTTCCGAGCAGGTCCGATTCGGTGACGATGCCGACGATCCTGCTGCCTTCGAGCACCGGCAGCTGGCTGATGCCCTTCTCCTTCATCAGGAGCACCGAATCCGCGACCGTGTCCGAGCTCGACGCCGTGTGCAACTCGCGGCGCGGCATCGCGCGCACGAGGTCGGCGACCGAGTCCGTCTCCCACAGGCTCTCGCTGAAGCCGTTGGCGCGCATCCAAACGTCGTCGAGGAACTTGGTGATGTAGTTGCGCACGGAGTCGGGCAGGATCACGACGATGCGCTTGCCCGCGCCGCAGCGCTTGGCCATCTCGATCGCGCCCCACGTCGCCGCGCCGCTGCTGCCGCCACACAGCAGACCCTCGTGGCGAATCAATCGTCTCGCCATCAAGAACGACTCGCGGTCCTCGCTCTTGATCCACTCGTCGACGAGCTCGCGATTCAGCACGTCGGGGATGAAGTCATAGCCGATGCCCTCGACCTTGTAGCTGTTGATCGGCCCGGGACCGGCGAGGATCGAGCCCACCGGATCGACGCCGACGATGCGCACGCGAGGGAGTTTTTCCTTCAGCCTGCGCGCGACGCCCGAGATCGTGCCGCCCGTGCCCGCGGTCATCACGACCATGTCGAGCTGGCCGTCCGTCTGCTCGAGGATCTCGTCCGCCGTGCCGTGGTAGTGCGCGAGCGGGTTGTCGGGGTTCGAGTATTGATCGAGGATGTGCGAGCTGGGCAGGATCTTCTGGAGCTGCTTCGCGACGCCGATGTGGCTCTCGGGAGCGTCCCACGCCGCCTCGGTCGGCGTGCGGATGATCTCCGCGCCGAGCGCTTCGAGCACCACCTGCTTCTCGCGGCTCATCTTCTCCGGCATCGTGATGACCATCCGGTAGCCCTTGACGGCCGCCGCGAGCGCCATGCCGATGCCAGTGTTGCCGCTCGTGGGCTCGATCAGCGTGTCGCCGGGCTTGATGCGCCCCTTGCGCTCCGCTTCTTCGACCATGCGCCGACCGATGCGGTCCTTGATCGAGCCGCCCGCGTTGAGAAACTCGCACTTGGCGAGGAGCTCGCACCCCGTCTTCTGGCCGACGGTGCGCAGGCGGACCATCGGCGTGTTGCCGATGGCTTCGAGGATCGAGTTCATGATCTTGGCCATGGGGAGTGCTCCAGAGCGAGGGGTCGCGGGGCGCAGAGTCTACGGCGTCGGCTCGGCGAGCACGATGCGGCCCTGCGCATCGGTCGACACGGCGCAGCGCTTGAGCGGCTCGAAGCCCGGCAGCGGCACGCCGAGCGGACCGAGGCGCGCGCCGCTGCGCAGGTCGTAGCGCCAGCAGTGCCACGGACAAGTGACGGCTCCATCGGCGTGCGAGCCTTCGAACAGCGGTCCGTCGAGGTGGGGGCAGAACGCTTGCACACACACCAGCTCATCGCCGTCGACGTACAGCGCCATGGCACCCCACGGCGTCTCGATGAAGCGCGGCCGACGCGTGTCGAGCTCGGCGCGCACGAGGCCAGTCGGAAACGAGTCGGGCATCGCGCGAGAGTCTAGCCCGTGCGTTCCGTGGCTTTCGACGGCCCTCGCGCCGTGCCACAATCCCGCCGTGGCCCACAAGACGCTCGTCGTGAACGTACCCCCGTCGCGGGCCGCGGACATCGAACGTCGCCTCGCCGCAGGATCGTTCTCGTTTCGCTCCACGCCCCACGCGCGCTTTTCGGTCAAGGGCGAGGGCGTGGTCGCGACCTTCTACGACTCGGGCAAGCTGGTCGTGCAGGGCGACGACCCCGACGGCTTCGTGCTCGCGTATGTCGAAGGCGCGACGCGCGTGGCGAGCGCGAAGCAGCCCGCGAGCCCCGCACTTGGCTCACACGCGCTTGGCTCACACGCGCTCGGCGCACCCGCGCCACACGCACAGACCGCGATCGGCAGCGACGAATCGGGCAAGGGCGACTACTTCGGACCGCTGGTGGTCGCGTCCGTCCGGCTCGAGCCCGAGCTCTCGCGCAAGCTGGCGAACGGCGAGGTGCGCGACTGCAAGCAGATGAGCGACGAGGCCGTGCTGCGCGTGGGCGCCGCGCTGCGCGCGCACGTGCCGCACGCGATCGTCAAGCTCGACCCGCCCGCCTACAACGCCGAGCACGCGCGCTGGCGCAACCTGAATCCGCTGCTCGCGTCCCTGCACGCGCGTGCGATCGGCCAGCTCTCGAGTCCGGGCATGCACGTCATCGTCGACCAGTTCGGCAACGCGAAGCTGCTCGAGGACGCGCTGCGACCGCTCGACATTCGCCTCGAGCAGCGCCACCGCGCGGAGGAGCTGCTCGCCGTCGCCGCCGCGAGCGTGATCGCGCGCGAGCAGTTCCTGCTCGGCATGCGCGCTCTCTCGGAGGCCTGGGCGCTCGACCTCGCCAAGGGTGCGGGCCACCCCGTCGACGCCGCGGCGCGCCGTTTCGTCGCGCTGCACGGTGCCGAGAAGCTCGGCCTCGTCGCCAAGCTGCACTTCAAGAACACGCAGAAGCTAGGTCTGCGATGAAGCTCGTCGTGATGGCAGGCGCCGGCAACACGTTCGCCGTGCTCGACGCGCGTGCGCAGCCGTTGCCCGCGGACTTGCCAGCGTTGGCGCGACGGTTGTGCGCGTCGGCGTGGGAGGGCAAGCCCGCCACGCTCGATGGCGTGCTCGTCGTGCAAGGCGGCGACGAAGGCAGCGCGTGTCGCATGGTGATCTACAACGCCGACGGCTCGCGGCCCGAGGCCTGTGGCAACGGCCTGCGCTGCGTGGCGAAGTTCGCGCGTGAGCATGGCTGGTGCGACAGCGACCGCTTCCGCGTCGACACGGACGCCGGAGCGCGCGAGGTCGAGCTCGTGCGCGACGGTGGCGCGATCGTCGGAGCCACGGCTCGCATGGGCGCGCCGCGCAGGGTGGAACGCAAGGTGGCCCTCGCGACGAGCAAGGGACGCAAGCAGGCCACGTTGGTCGACATGGGCAATCCGCACGCCGTGCTGTTCGTCGCGGACGAGCGCAAGGCACCCGTGCACGAGCTCGGCCGCGAGCTCGAATACCACCCGCGCTTTCCCAATCGCACCAACGTCGAGTTCGCGACACTGCGCGACGGACGCATCCATCTGCGCGTGTGGGAGCGCGGCGTCGGCGAGACGCTCGCCTGCGGCACGGGCGCCTGTGCGACCGCGGTGGCGGCCGTCGTCGAGTCGCGCGCCCGTGCGCCGATCGAGATCGAGGTCCGCGGCGGACGCCTGAAGGTGGACTGGGACGGCGCGGGCGACGTGATCCTCGCTGGCCCGTGCGAGAATCTGTGGAGCGGGGACGTGATCCTCGCGGAGGGCGAGCGATGAGCGACATTCGCGTGGAACACAAGCTCGGGCTCCAAGGCGCGGTGGCGCGCTTTCAGGAGCTCGCTCGGCAGCACGGACTCAAGCTCCAGTCGAGCGACGGCGGACACAGCGGCACGCTCGAGAAGAAGTTGCCATTCGTGGGCGCGGCGCAGGGGCGCTTCCTCGTCACGGAGACGGCCATCGAGATCGCGATCGACGCCGCGCCCTCGTTCCCTGGGCCGGAGACGATTCGGCGCATGGTGTCGGAAGAGCTCGCGAAGGCACTCGCTTAGTTCGCACGAGCGGGCGCATGACGTACCTGCTGCACATCGTCGTCGCGCTCGCGCTCGTGATGGCGGCGGTCGAAGGGCTCGCGCTCGACGTGTGCCAGCCGTGGGGCGTGGGAGCGCTCGCCTTTGCTCCGCACGCGCTCGGTTGGCTCGTGCGCAGGCTCGGCGTCGCGGGTCGCTTCGCCATGGCCGGTTGGATCCTGCTCGCGCTGCGCCATTGCGCGCTCGGCTGCTTCGCGCTCGCGACGCTCGCGCTCGGCTGGTCGGAGAGCGTGGCGGAGTGGAGCGGCACGCGACTGGACCTGTGGAGCTGGCCGGGGCTCGAGATTCTGCTCGTGCTCGTGCCGTTCTTCGCCTACACGCTGCTCGCGATCGACGCGCGCGCCCGTCTGCTCGACCGGCGCCCGCAGCAACTTGCGGATCTGCGCCGACTCGAGCTGCGATCGCTCTTCGCGTCGGCGCTCCCGTTCGCGCTGATGATCGCGGCGACGGCCGCGCTCGGGCTGTACGAGCCGTTGCGCGTGCAGGTCGAGTACGTGGGCCTGTGGAGCGCGCTGTTCGCGGTCGTGGTGCTCGCCGCGCTCGCGTGGCTTCTCCCCTGGCTCCTGCGACGCGCATGGAACACCTCGCCGATGCCCGAGGGTCGCGCGCGCAGCACGCTGGAGAGCCACGCGGCGAGAGTCGGCTTCCGCTGCGGCGAGCTCGTGGTCTGGCACACGGGCTTTCAGCAGTCGAACGCCGCCGTCGTTGGCATCGGACCGTCGCGCGCGGTGCTGTTTTCCGACCTGCTGCTCGCGCAACTCGGCGAGCGCGAGCTCGAAGCCGTGTTCGCGCACGAGATCGGGCACGTCGTGCGCCACCACGTGCTCGTCTTCGCGGCTTGGACGCTGGCGTTCCTGCTCGGCGCCGACCTGTTGTTCGACGCGCTCGGCTTCGGTGACAGCGTCGAAGGTCTGGCGCTCCTCGGCGCGGCGCTGCTGCTGTGGTACTTCGTCTTTGGCTGGTTTTCGCGGCGCGTCGAGCTGGAAGCCGATTGGCACGCGCTCGAGACGATGGGTGACCCACAAGCGCTGATCTCCGCGCTCGAGCGCGTCGGCGGCACGCATGGCAGGGTGCGCGATTCGTGGCGCCACTTCTCCACCGCGCGCCGCATGGAGTTCCTGCGCGGCGCCGCGAGCGATCCTTCCATCGGACGCCGCCTCGCGCGCCGCTTGCGCAACTTCGGGCTCGTCGGCGGCGTCGCGATGGTGCTCGTGCTCGCCGCGCAGGCCCGCGAGCTCGTGTTGGCCTATCCACGCGATCAGGTTTCCGCGTCGCTCGCCACGGGGCAGTATGCACGCGCCGCGAGCTGGGCACGCGAGATCCCCGACCTCGAGCCCGAGCTCACCGTGCTGGTGTCGCGCGCGCTCTCGACCGGCGAATGCGCGCCGTCGACGGAACGCCTCGTGCAGCTCGCGCGAGCCGCCGTGGAGCGCGGCGTGCGCATCGAAGCACTCGAGTACTTCACGCTCGCGTACTTGCGCGGCGAGCGCAGCGTCGGCCCGGAGCTCGACGCGCTCGAAGCCGACCTCAAAACTGGAAGTAGATGAACGGCTTCACCGCGGCGTTCGTGCAGGCCAGCGCGAGCGCTGCCAGCACGCCGAGCGCGATCGCATAGCTCCACTGCGGCATGCGCTCGCTCGCGCGCTCCAGCCAGCGCTTCGAGCACGTCCAGTGCGCCAGTGCGAGTGCCGCGAACGTCGCGAGAGGCATCCAGCCGGTCGAGCGCGTGCCGGGACTGTCGAACGCCACGAACGAGCGCACGGTGACGAGCGCGCTCTCGAACGTCGACGCGCGGAAGAAGATCCACGCCAGGCACGTCCACCAGAACGTGGCGAGCAGGCCGAGCGACGCTGGCAGGCGACGCCCCGCGCGCTCCCACTCGCGGTGGGCGACGAGCGCGCCGCCATGGAGCGCGCCCCAGATCACGAAGTTCCAGCCCGCGCCGTGCCACAGGCCGCCGAGCAACATCGTCAAGAGCAGGTTGCGCCGCTGGAACAGCCGCGAGCCCCGATTGCCGCCCAGCGGCACGTAGAGGTAGTCGCGCAGCCAGCTCGACAGCGACATGTGCCAGCGCCGCCAGAAGTCGCGGATCGACGTGGCGAGGTAGGGAAAGTCGAAGTTGGCGCGCAGCTCGTAGCCGAACAGGCCCGCGGTCGCGATCGCCATGTCGCTGTAGCCCGAGAAATCGCAGTAGATCTGCACGGCGTAGAACAGCACCGCGCTCCAGGCCGCAAGCGCGTCGAACTCGGCGGGGCTCTTGAAGTACGGATCGACGAGCGATGAGACGTTGTCGCCGACACAGGCCTTCTTCACGTAGCCGACGAGGAACAGCGTCAGGCACGCGCGCACGCGCACGTCGCTCCACAGCCGCTGGCGCTCGAGTTGCGGCAAGAAGTCGATCGCGCGCACGATCGGACCGGCGACGAGCTGCGGGAAAAACGTCACGAACAACGCGAAGTCGAGCGGATCGCGCACGGGGCGCAGCTCTCGGCGGTACACGTCCAGCGAGTAGCTCATGGTCTGGAACGTGTAGAACGAGATCCCCACCGGCAGCACGATGCCGAGCACGTGCGGGTTGGCCTCGAAGCCCAGCGAACGCGCGAGCGCGAGCGCCGAGTCGAGGAAGAAGTTCGCGTACTTGAAGACTCCGAGCAGCCCGAGATTGAGCGCGACGCTCAGCGTGATCCAGCGCTTGCGGGCGCGCTCGTCGTCGTTCTCCTCGAGCTTGCGGCCGACGAGGTAGTCGAGTGCGCTCGAGCCCAAGATCAGCGACAGGAAGCGCCAGTCCCACGCGGCGTAGAAGCAGTAGCTCGCCGCGAGCAACCACAGCTTGCGCGCGCGCGCGCCGTGCAACGCCCAGTGGACGCCGAAGACGAGCGCGAAGAACGCGAGGAAGGAGAGCTCGGTGAAGATCATCGCGGCGCGAGCTCCCCGCGCCGGACGCGCGCGACGAACTCGTCGGCGAGCAGCTCCGTGAAGCGCCGCGCGCCCTCGTCATTCAAGTGCGTCTCGTCGTAGCGCCGCTCGGGCGCGTAGAGCTCCGCGAAGCGCTCGGCATCGTCGAAGCGCAGGAGCGCCGGGAGCTCCCCGGCCGCCGCCGCCTTGATGAGATCCTCCTGCAAGTAGAGCGCCGGCTGCGTGACGAACACGGCCGTCGCACCGAGCTCCTCGACGCGCGCGCGGATCGCGCGGTACATCTCCAGCGCGAAAGCATCCGGCGGGCCCTCGCCCACGCGCAACGCCTTGTAGTCCTCCAACTGCGCCAGATAGCGCTCGCGGCGCTTGTGGAAGCGCTGACCGCGTCGCCCCAGACCTTCCGACTCGTCGCCGAGCGGCGCGTAGCCATCGAGCCGCGGCCCGACGAGCTCGCGCTCGATCTCGTCCGTGCGCCGTTCGCCGAGCGCGATGTCGACGAGCCGCTGGGAGCGCCCGACGTTGAACACGTTGTAGGCACACGACTTCCAGTGCGGCACCAGTGCGTTCCACAGCTGCGGATAGGGGAGCTCCGCACAGGCGATCCAGCGCGAGATGCGCAGCGTCGCGGCCGGGTCGTGCCACTCGATCACCTGTCGCGCGAGCACGTTGCGCTCGTCGCGCAGGAGCGCGACGCCCTCGGGGTCGACGAGCACGAAGTCGAGGCGCGCCGGCGCGAGCTGGACCACGCGCTCGAGCAGCCGCTCGACTTCGAACGCGCGGGAGCCCGGCGCGCCGAAGTTGAACGAACGGGTCGCCACGCCCGCCGCCGCCGTGCGCGCGTCGAAGACTTCGGGCACGAAACCGCGGTGGACGCGGCTCGAGCCCGCGAACACGAGCGTGTACGCGTCGCGCTCGCGCGCGAAGCGCGCGACCTTGGCGTCGACGAGCTCGCGCGCGCCGCCGTGCGGCAAGAGCGTGCGCAGCACCAGCGTCGCGAGCGCGAACGACAACGCGAACAGCGCGAGCGTCCCCAAGCTCGCTCTCGCGCTCGAGCGCTCGCCGTTCGCCGCCATGCGCGCGCCTCTAGTAGGAGAGGCCGTTCTTGCGCAGGTGGATCGCGGGCTCGCCATCGCGCTTCTGCGCGCCGTCGACGACCTCGCCGAACACCACCACGTGGTCGCCGCTCGCGAATTCGCCGCTGACGCGGCATTCGAGCCACGAGAGAGCGTCGGCGAGCACCGGCGTGCCGTGCGCGCCGCGCTCGAGCGCGAGCTCGTCGAACGGACCCTTGCCCGCGTCGTACTTGCGGAAGAAGCGCCCCATCAGGTCGTTCGAGCCCGCGCCGAGGATCGAGATGCCGAACAGCCCGCTCGCGCGCAGCGCCGCGAGGTGCGCGCGGTCCTTGCCGACCGCCACGGCCACCACCGGCGGCGCGATGCCCATCTGCATCACGAACGAACCGACGAAGCCGAGCGGAGCGCCGTCCCGCACGGTCGTGACGATGTACAGGCCCGTCGGCAAGCGGCCGAGCGCCTTGCCGATGGGGGAGATCTCGGTCGGGTTGGCCATGGGCTGAGTGTGCCGCAGCCCGCCCCTCGCCGCCACGCTCGCGCGGCCCCCCCGGCTCCCGCGAGCGCCCGCGCGCAGCCGTGCACGGGCCATGGAGCACTCCGCACCCGGCGCAATACGGCTTGGGAGCGTTCGAGGAGCGACCCGGGGCTGGGGAGCCGCCAGAGCCGCTCGAGCGGGGGCCGCGGCGAGCCCCCAAACGGCCTCGAAAAACAGCCCCGGAAGGCGCGCTTGTGTTCTGGATCGCGGGCCACTTTCCGCGGATAATCCCCGACCCCGAACGACTCCCGGATCCGGCCCGTTTCCGGGGGCTTTTTTCGCTTCCACGCCGAGTGAATCGCGCCCCGTAATGACGACGACCGAACCCCTGCCTCCCTCCTCGTCCGACGGCCGCATCGAGGAGCGCCACATCGAGCGCGAGATGCGCGAGTCGTACCTGACGTACGCGCTCTCCGTCATCCACGCCCGCGCTCTCCCCGACGTCCGCGACGGCCTCAAGCCGAGCCAGCGACGCATCCTCGTCGCCATGGACGACCTGAACCTCGGCCCGCGCGCCAAGTATCGCAAGTGCGCCAAGATCGCCGGCGACACGTCGGGCAACTACCACCCGCACGGCGAGTCGGTGATCTACCCCACGCTGGTGCGCCTCGCCCAGCCCTTCAGCACGCGCTATCCGCTGATCGACGGCCAGGGCAACTTCGGCAACATCGACGGCGATGGCGCGGCGGCCATGCGTTACACGGAAGCGCGCATGACCGGGGTCACGACCGAGTTGATGGCGGACCTCGACAAGGAGACGGTCGACCGCCAGGCCAACTACGACGAGACGCGCACCGAGCCCGTGGTGCTCCCCGGGCGCTTCCCCAACCTCCTGTGCAACGGCTCGGACGGCATCGCGGTCGGCATGGCGACGAGCCTTCTGCCGCACAACTTGCGCGAGATCGTCGCGGGCCTGCGCGCGGTGCTCGAGCGCCCCGACGTCGGAATCGGCGAGCTGTGCGAGCTCGTCACCGGCCCCGACTTCCCGACCGGCGGCATCATCATGGGCCGCCGCGGGATCCTGCAGGCCTACGCCACCGGCCGCGGCATCTGCCGCGTGCGCGGCAAGTACCACGTCGTCGAGAACAAGAACCGCTCCTCGATCGTCTTCACCGAGATTCCCTTCCAAGTCCGCAAGGAAGCGATCATCGAGAAGATCGTCGAGGTCGTGAACGACGACCGCATCACCGGCATCTCGAACGTTCAGGATTTCTCGGACCGCACCGGCATTCGGCTCTCGATCGACCTGAAGAAGGGCGAGGACCCGCAGGTCATCGTCAACCAGCTGTTCCAGTACACGCCGCTGCAGTCGACGCAGTCGATCATCAACCTTGTGATCGACCGCGGCCAGCCGCGCACGCTCAACCTGCGCGGCCTGCTCGACAGCTACATCGCGCACCGCAAGGAAGTCATCCGCCGCCGCACGCAGTTCCTGCTGACGAAGGCGGAGGAGCGCAAGCACGTCGTCGACGGCCTGCGCATCGCGGTCGACAACATCGACGAGGTGATCCGCATCATCCGCGCGAGCGCCACGCCGGAAGCGGCCAAGACGGGCCTGCAAGAGCGTTTCGCGCTCTCGACGCGCCAGTCGCAGGCGATCGTCGACATGCGCCTCGCGCGGCTCACCGGCCTCGAGCGCGAGAAGCTCGAGGAGGAGTTCAACGCGCTGCTCTCCGAGATCGCCGACCTCAACGACATCCTCGCGCGCGACGAGCGCGTGGTGGGGATCATCAAGTCCGACCTCGACGAGCTCGAGCAGAAGTACGGCGACTCGCGCCGCACCGAGATCAGCCGCGAGGAGATCGACGGCTCGTTCGACATCGAGGAGCTGATCACCGAGGAGATGATGGTGGTCACGTTCTCGCGCGACGGCTACGTCAAGCGCACTCCGCTCGACGTCTACCGCACGCAGGGCCGCGGCGGCCGCGGGATCATCGGCTCGGAGACGAAGGAGGGCGACGTCGTGCAGTCGCTGTTCGTCGCCGGCACCCACGACCACGTGCTGTGCTTCTCCAACCGCGGGCAGGTCTACTGGCTCAAGGTCTACAACCTGCCGGAGGCCAATCGCACCAGCGCCGGGCGCGCGATGTCGAACCTGATCGAGCTGCAGCCGGGCGAGCGCATCACCAACGTGCTGCGCGTCGTCGAGTTCGACAAGCAGCGCTCGATCTTCTTCGCCACCCAGCGCGGCACGGTCAAGAAGACCTCGCTCGAGGCTTACTCGCGGCCCAAGAAGGGCGGCATCCGCGCCATCCTGCTCGAGGAAGGCGACGAAGTCGTGGCGGTCGGCCTGTGCAAGAGCGGCGACACGATCGTGATCTGCTCCGCCGGCGGTCAGGCGATTCGCTTCGCCGATGAGAACGTGCGCTCGATGGGCCGCACGAGCTACGGCGTGCGCGGCATTCGCTTGCTCGACGACGACCGGGTCGTCGACATGAAGGTCGCCGTGCCCGACACGTTCGTGCTCTCGGCCTGCGAGAACGGGTTCGGCAAGCGCACCGCGCTCGAGGAGTACCCGATCAAGGGCCGCGGCGGTCAGGGCGTGATCAACATCCGCACCGAGGGCCGCAACGGTCAGGTCATCGGAACGGTCATGTGCCGCGAGGATGACGAGGTCATGTTCATCACCGAGTCGGGCATGATCGTGCGCTCGGCGGTGAACGAGATGCGTTCGATGGGTCGCAACACTCAGGGTGTGCGGCTCGTCAACTTGAAGGATGGCGACCGGCTCGTCGGCATCGAGCTCGTCAGCGCCGAGGACCTCACGCAGTACCAGACGACCCAACAGCGCCGCATCGCGCCCGCGATCGAGGAAGCCGCTGAAGACGAGCCCGAGGAGCCGCTGACGGATGGCCCGGAAGCAGACGGGCCGGAAGCAGACGGGCCGGAACCCGACGACGAAACCGCCGAGTGAGTCCTGCGCGGGCCTTCCGGGATGACCGGGAGGCCCGCGGTGCCTCGGGCCCGGTGCCTCGGGCGCGGTGCCTCGGGCCCGGTGCCTCGGGCCCGGTGCCCATGGCTTCGCGCGCCGCAAGCCATGGCGCCTGCTCGAGCGCGAGGAGCGCGGCGGCGAGCCGAGCGTGTTGCTCGAGCTCGTCGAGGACGCCGAGACGCTCGCCCACTGGCCGCACCGCTTTCGCGCGCGGCTCGCAGCGCGCCTTGGCGCCGACGCGAGCGCGGCGTGGAATCCGCGGTCGCGGGCAGCGGAGCGCATGGCCGACCTCGGCGACGAGCGGACGCGCGTGCCGTGCGTCGAGAGCGCCAACATCGGCGCCCATGCGATCGAGCTCGCGCCCTGCATCGCCAAGGCTCGAGCGGCGAGCCAACGTCGTCGGTTGGGACTTGGGTCGCGGCGCGCTCGGTCGCTAGCATCGCGCGCTCAGCCCAAGGAGAAGCACGATGGCGCTCTATGAACAACTGCAGGCGGACGTGAAGCAGGCGATGCTCGCGCGCGATGAGATTGCGCGCGACACGCTGCGCATGCTCGTCGCCGCGGTGAAGAAGCAGGAGCTCGAGCAGGGCAAGCTGATCACCGACGAGCTCGTGATGACGATCCTCTCGGCATCGGCCAAGACGCGCGGGGAGTCGATCGCGCAGTTCACGGCGGCCGGGCGCATGGATCTGGTGGCGAAGGAGCAGGCGGAGCTCGGCGTCGTGCGCCGCTACCTGCCGCAGCAGCTCGACGTCGCGCAGACGCGCGAGGCGATCGTCGCGCTCATCGCCGAGCTTGGGATCTCGTCCAAGAAGGACGTCGGCACGCTGATGAAGGCGGCCATGGCAAAGCACAAGGGCGTGATCGACGGCAAGTTGGTGCAGAAGCTCGCGGGCGAGTTGCTCGCCTGATGGGCGGCGCTCGCGTTCGAGTCGCGCGAGGGCTCCGGTAGCGGTTCCATGGACCAAAGCGAGGTCGCGGCCGCGCCGCAATCCGATGTCAGCGGCCGCCACAAGCGGCTGGTGGAGCGCACCGTACTGATCTCGTTCTTCACCGCGGTCTCGCGCGTGTTCGGCTACGGCCGCGAGGCGCTGACGGCGGCGCTGTTCGGCGACACTTCGGCGGTCTACGACGCCTTCGTCACGGCCTGGCGCGTGCCGAACCTGTTCCGGCGCCTGCTCGGCGAAGGCGCGGTCTCGGCCTCGCTCGTGCGCGCGATGACCGAGGAGGACCACGAGCGCGGCAACGACGCGGGCCGCGCGCTGATGTCGCAGACGCTGCGCCTCGCGGCGTGGATCCTGTTCGCGCTCACGGTGCTCGTGATGGGCGCGGTGTCGTTGTTGCCCGACACGATGCCGATGACCGGCTGGCGCTGGCTCGGCGACGACGCGGCGGCGATGCGCGAGCTCACCGTGCAGATCGCGCCCTACGTGATCGTGATCTGCCTCGCGGGCCTCGCGGGCGGGGCGCTGTCGGTGCGCGGCCGCTTCACCGCAGCGAGCGTGGGTCCGGGAGTGATGAACGCGATCGCCATCGGCACGTTGGTGCTGATCGGTTGGCGCTTTGGCTGGGAGGGACTCGCGCCCGACGACGGCGCCGCGGGCCGCGAACGTCACCTCGACATGGCGCGCTGGTTGTCGTGGGGCCTGCTCGCCAGCGGCGTGGCTCAGCTCGCGCTGCTCGTGCCCGAACTGCGCGCCGCGAAGTTGCTCGAGCGCGCGACGCCGTCGCCCGAAGTGCGCGCCAAGGCCGCCGACGTGCTCAAGACCAGCCTGCCGCTCGCGCTCGGCGCGGCCGTGTACCAGATCAACGTCGTGGTCGACAGCTTGATGGCCAACAACCTGCTCGAGGTCGGTGGCGCGTCGACGTACTACTACGCCAATCGCATCCAGCAGCTGCCGCTCGCGTTGGTCGCGACCGCCACGACGAGCGCCGTGTTCCCGGCCATGCAAGCGCTCGCGCAGACGCGCTCGTTCGGCGAGCTGCGGCGCCTGCACGAGCAGGCCCATCTCGGCATCGCCTTCATCGCGCTGCCCGCGAGCTTCGGCTTGTTCGCGCTCGCCACGCCCGTGACCTCGGTGCTGCTCGAGCACGGCGCCTTCACCGAGCGCGGCGTCGAGCGCACGGCGGACGCGATCGCGATGCTGTGCATTGCACTCGTCCCCGGCGGCGCCGTGGCGCTCATCACGCGCGCCTACTTGGCGCTGGGCGACTACCGCACGCCCGTGAAGGTCGCGGTCGCGATGCTCGCGCTCAACGTGCTGCTCAACCTCGCCTTCGTGGTCGGTCTCGACATGGACACGGGCGGCCTCGCGCTCGGGACGGCGGTGGTGAGCTGGGTGAACGTCGCGGTGCTCGTCCCCGGCCTCAACCGGCGCCTGCGCGAGCGCGAGGGCGGCGAGGTCGCTGGGCTGCCGGACTTGGGCGGCCGCGTCCTGCGGATCGTCGTGGCTTCGGCGGCCAGCGGGCTGGCCGCGTTTCAGATCTGGTCAGCGCTAGCCGTCGAGCGCGGCTCCGCAGTCGGCCTTTTCGTCGCAATTGCCGCTGGCATAACGACTTACGTCATCGCCGCCCAACTGCTCGGCAGCCCCGAGTGGCGTTCGGCACGCGAGCGTGTCGCCGCCCGCCTGCGCCGCCGCGGCGCGCGCTAGGAAGTCGCAAAATCGGCCGCGCCGGTAAGTGCTTGCACCGCAAGCGTTCGCGCACGCTGCGCCTAATTTCGGAACGTTCTCCGTCGCGCGCGGCGCTAGCTTTGGGCCCTTCCGCTCCACGCAGCAGACAGGGGGTCGCGCGCGCGACCCGCTGCGTCGGGCGGAGACCGTTCCACTCGCACACTCCTGCAGGTCGCCCACGTGAACCCCGTGTCCTCCGCCTCCAAGAAGACGTCTTCGACTCCCCCGACTCGCGAAGAAGCTCTGCGCGCGCTCGAGCAGCTCGATCCGCCGCGCGACCTCCACGATCCCGAGCTCTCGGAAAACGCGAAGAAAGTCCTCGCTCAGCGTTACTTCAAGAAGGATCTCTCGACCGGCAAGGTCAACGAGACGCCGCGCCAGTTGTATTGGCGCGTCGCGACGTGCGTGGCGAAGCCCGAGCTCACGTTCCCCGGCGGCAGTCCCGAGAAGGCGCTCGCCATCGCGCGCGAGTTCTACGACCTGATGGCGCGCCGTCAGTTCATGCCCAACAGTCCGACGCTGATGAACGCCGGTCGCGAGATGGGGATGCTCTCGGCTTGCTTCGTGCTGCCGGTCGAGGACTCGATCGAAGGCATCTTCGACTCGGTCAAGGCCACCGCGCTGATCCAAAAAGCCGGCGGCGGCACGGGCTTCTCGTTCTCACGCCTGCGTCCGCAGGGCGACGTCGTCGCGAGCTCCGGCGGCACCACCGAAGGCCCGCTGTCCTTCATTCAGGTCTTCTCGAAGGCCACCGACGCGATCCAGCAGGGTGCGTTCCGCCGCGGCGCGAACATGGGCATCCTGCGCGTCGATCACCCCGACGTGATCGCGTTCATCGAGGTCAAGGACGACCTCAGCAAGCTCCAGAACTACAACATCTCGGTCACCGTCACCGACAAGTTCGTGCAGGATCTGCGCTCGAACCCGCGCGTTCCGCATCAGGTGCAGAACCCGCGCACGCGCGAGTGGAAGAAGCTCGAGAAGAAGGGTTCAGACGGCAAGGGCAGCGGCGAATACTGGACCGTCGGCGAGGTCTGGGACCTGCTGATCGAGCACGCGTGGCGCACGGGCGAGCCGGGCGTCGTGTTCATCGACCGCGTCAACGCCAAGAACCCGATCAAGAACGTCGGCCTGATCGAGGCCACCAATCCCTGCGGCGAGCAGCCGCTGCATCCCTACGACTCCTGCAACTTGGGCTCGATCAACCTCGGGTTGTTCGTGCACGGCGAGGGCGCGCAGACGCGCTTCGACTGGGAGGAGTACAAGGCGGTCATCCACACAACGACGCGCTTCCTCGACAACGTGATCGAAGCCAACAAGTACCCGCTGCCGCAGATCGAGACGATGTCGAAGACGACGCGTCGCATCGGGCTGGGCGTGATGGGCTTCGCCGACGCGCTCTTCAAGCTCGGCCTGCCCTACGACAGCGCGGAGGGCTGCGCCTTCGGCGAGCAGGTGATGAAGGTGCTGAACGAGGAGTCGCACCTCGCCAGCGAGTCGCTCGCGGAAGATCGCGGCGTGTTCCCGGCGTGGGAGGGTTCGGACTGGGAGAAGCAGGGTCGTCGCCTGCGCAACAGCTACACGACCACCGTCGCGCCCACCGGCACGATCTCGATCATCGCGGACTGCTCCGGCGGCGTCGAGCCGATGTTCAGCCTCGCCTTCATCCGTCAGGTGATGAAGGACACCAGCGGCAAGCCGACCGTGATGCGCGAGGTGAACTACGTGTTCGAGGAGATCGCCAAGAAGCGCGGCGTGTGGTCGGACGCGCTGCTCGACAAGCTGCTGGAGCAGGGCACGCTCGCGGGCCTCGACGAAGTTCCGGCCGACATGCGCCGCGTGTTCGTCACGGCGCGCGACATCACGCCCTACTGGCACATGAAGATGCAGTCGGCGTTCCAGCGCCACTGCGACTCGTCGATCTCCAAGACGATCAACTTCCCCAACGAAGCCACCATCGAAGACATCCGCTCGATCTTCGAGCTCGCGATCGACGAGGACGTGAAGGGCGTGACGGTCTACCGCGACGGGTGCCGCGACCTGCAGCCGATGGCGCTCAAGGGTTCGACCAAGAAGAAGGACGAGGCTCCGAAGGTCGAGGCGCCCTCGCTCTCCGACACCGCCTTCCTGATGCCGTTGTCGCTCGATCCGCAGCCCGTGCGTCTGCCGGAGATCATGCCGAGCCTGCGCATCCGTCAGATGACGCCCTTCGGCAACATGCACGTGAAGATCTCGGTCGATCCCGTGCAGGGCAAGGAGCGCGAGGTCTTTGCCCAACTCGGCAAGGGCGGCGATGTCGCCAACTCCGACCTCGAGGCGATCTGCCGCATCCTCTCGCTGTGGCTGCGCTCGAACGGTTCGATGGAACTCGCGCTCAAGCAGCTCGAGGGCATCGGCTCGTCGCTCTCGGTCCCCACGCGCGACGGTCGCATCATGTCGCTGCCCGACGGCCTCGCGAAGGCGATCCACCGCTACCTCGACGCCAAGAAGCAGTACGGACTCGAAGCCCTGCTGCTCGGACGCGCGACCCTCGACGGTCCCGCCCCGATCGCCAGCGCTCCGGCCGCGGCTCCCGCCGCTCCCAGTGCGCCCGCCGCCGCTCCGGCTCCCAAGAGCGCCAGCGGCACTGCGCCGCGCAACGTCGGCCACTACAAGTTGAAGTGCCCGGCCTGCGAGGGCGAACTCGCCTTCATGGAAGGCTGCGTGAAGTGCCACGGCTGCGGTTTCAGCCAGTGCTGAGCCTCGCTGCGCGCTGAGCGCGCGTCCTCGCACGCACAGTCCCCGCCCCGTCGCGCGTCGTCCTCTCACACCCAGAGAGCACACGCGGCGGGGCGGAGTTGCTCCATGCTCGCGGCGCTTGCCGCGCCGCGCGCACGTCACGATGCTCGCGCGAACGCAAGGAGCGCTGTCGATGGCCAAGGCCAAGCAACTCGTCGTCTTCGTTCACGGCTGGAGCGTCCGCGATCTCGACACCTACGGCGGCCTACCTTCGCGCCTCGTCGCGGAGGCCGCGTCCGCGGGGCTCGAGCTCACGGTCAAGGACGTGTTCCTCGGACAGTACGTGAGCTTCCGGGACGAAGTGCGCGTCGCCGACATCGCCTACGCGTTCGAGCGCGCCTACGAGCGCGACCTCGCGCCGCTCGTCGAGCGCCACGGCCGCTTCGCCGCCATCACGCACTCCACCGGCGGCCCCGTGATGCGCGCGTGGGCCGATCAGTTCCATCGCGGCGGCGGCGGACCGATGTCGCACCTCGTGATGCTCGCGCCCGCGAACTTCGGCTCCGCACTCGCGCAGCTGGGGAAGAGCCGTCTGGGTCGAGTGAAGACCTGGTTCCAAGGCGTGGAGCCCGGCGCGGGAGTGCTCGATTGGCTGGAGCTCGGCAGCCGCGAGAGCTGGGAGCTCAACGCGCGCTGGATCTCCGGCCAGTCCGTGCCGAACGGGCCCGCGGGCGTGTTCCAGTTCGTGCTCACGGGCCAGACGATCGACCGCCAGCTCTACGACGCTCTCAACTCGTACACGGGCGAGCTCGGCAGCGACGGCGTCGTGCGCGTGAGCGCCGCGAATCTCAACGCTTCGCTCGTGCGCTTCGTACAAGACGCGCCGACGGCCACGTCGAGCGAGTCGCTCGCGCTGCGACTCGCGCACGAGCCGCAGCGCGCGCCGCGCACAGCGTTCCTCGTCGTGCCCGGCAAGTCGCACTCCGGCGACGAGCACGGAATCCTGCGCAGCGTCAAGCCCAGTCCGCGCTCGCGCGGTGCGGAGCGCGACCGTGCCACGCTCGACGCGCTCCTCGCCGCACTGCGCGTGCGCACCGCGCGCCAGTACGCGTCGCTGTGCGACGACTTCGACGCGCGCACGGGCGCCACGCAGGCCGCGGAGCGCGTCGAGCGCGAAGCACGGCTGCTCGGCGAGCGCGTGTACTTCCACGATCGACGCAGCATGGTGCTGTGGCGCCTGCGCGACGACAGCGGCGCCGTGATCTCGGACTTCGACCTGCTCTTCACCGCGGGCCCGCGCTCGAGCAGCGACGCGCTGCCCGAGGGCTTCGTCACCGATCGCCAGCGCAACCAGCGCGACCCCGGCACGCTCGCGCATTTCTTCAATCACGACTTGATGTGCGGCTGCGCCGCGATCGAGCGCGACGGCGCGCACATGCGTCCGGCGCGCCGCGGGACCGACACGCTCGGCCTGCGCATCGACCCGCGCCCGGCGAGCGGCTTCGTGCACTACCTGCCGGCGGAGCTCGCCGCGAATCCCGACACGCTGCGCCAGCTCTTCATGCCCAACGAGACGACGCTGGTCGAGATCGTTCTGCGGCGCAACGTCCACGCAGGCGTGTTCCGGCTCGTGCAGGGGGTCGATGCGCGCGGTCGTTTCGACAAGGACGCACCGGGCCCGATCGTGTGACGTAGGATCACCGCCCCATGCCGACCCAGTTCTCGACTGTCGACGACTACCTCGCCTCGCTCCCCGCCGATCGCCGCGAGGCGCTCGTCGCTCTGCGCAAGTTGCTCAGGCGCCATCTCGACCGCAAGTACGTCGAAGGCATGAGCTACGGGATGATCTGGTGGTGCGTGCCGCACTCGCTGTATCCGGCGGGGTACCACTGCAAGCCAGAGCAACCGCTGCCCTTCCTCGGTCTCGCGTCGCAGAAGGGGCACATGTCGCTGCACCTCTTCGGACTGTACTGCGACCAGCTCGATGGAAAGCCCGGCGCGCTGCTCGGCTGGTTCGAACAGGCGTGGAAGAAGTCGGGCAAGCAGCTCGACATGGGCAAGGCCTGCCTGCGCTTCAAGACGCTCGACGACCTCGCGCTCGACGTGCTCGCCGAGCTCTTCCGACGCATGCCGTGCGACGTGTTCGTCGCGCTCTATGACCGAGCCTTCGGCGCCGCTCGAAGCGCCGCGGCGGCCTCCACCAAGCAGGCCAGCACGAAGCAGGCCAGCACGAAAAAGGCGAGCGCGAGTCGGGCGAGCGCGAGTAGGGCGAGCGCGACGAAACCCGCCGCGAAGACGACGGCCGCGAAGTCGACGGCCAAAGGGCGCAGGTCTGGGAAATGAGCTCGCTCGCGCCCCGCTGAGGCCCCGCGGCCCGGATGGGCCCCAAATTCGAGGGTCCGCGTACTCTTTCTTGGGAACGAGCGCCCCGGATCGGCGCTCGTCCTGCCCACGGTCCCCTCACTTGTGCCTGCCTCGCGCCGACGAGCTCGCCCCCCGGATCCCCGAGCCACACCATGCACCTCCTCGCCAGCCTCTCGATACCCGTTCTCCTGCTCGCGCTGCCCGCCGCCGCCCAGTCGGGCTCGATCACGGGACTGGGGCCTGCCCTCGTCCGCGCCTCGGGCATTTCCGCCGATGGCAACGCCATCGCCGGCTACGCCAGCAATCAGGCCCACTATTGGACGACCTCGTCTCCGGCGTGGCAGTCCACCGGCGACGGACGGGGCAGTGATGCGAAAATCTCGAACGCGGCTGCTTTCCTCTCGGCGGACATCTACGACCCCAACAACGCCAATCGCACCACCGCCGCCCGCTGGGAGGCCGCGACCGGCCTGTGGACCCCGCTCCCCGGCCTCGGCGGCGTGAGCGGCTCGTCGGTGAGCACGGCCTACGACCTGAGCGGCGACGGCCGGACCGTGGTCGGCCTCGCGTGGAAGACCGCCGGCGAGGCCCACGCGTTCATGTGGACGCCCTCGGGCAGCACGGTCGACATCGGCCTGTGGCTGCCCGGTCCGGGCTGGTCGAGCCGCGCCAACGCGGTCTCCTCGAACGGCAACTTCGCGGCCGGTCTGGGCACCTCTCCCCAGCGCGCGATCCGCTGGAACCTCACGGCTGGCACGGGCCAGTACCTCGGCTCGCTCGATCCCAACAACGCCACCACTGGCCCGAGCACGGCCTACGGCATCTCCGCCGACGGCACGTGGGTGGTCGGCACCTCGGTCTACAACGCCTTCCGCTGGAGCGCCGCGACCGGCATGCAGTCGCTCGGAGCCCTCGGAACCGCGGGCATGGGCAACGCGGGCTACGCCACCGCCGTCAGCGCCGACGGCAAGGTCGTCGTCGGCTGGAGCGGCGCGAACGTCCTCAACTCGCAGGCCGTCATCTGGCGCGAGGGCATGGCGAGCGTCGAGAAGCTGCAGGACTACCTGCTGAACAACGGCGTGCCCACGGCGTACTCGCAGTGGCAAGTGCTCAAGATCGCCACGGAGATCTCCGCCGACGGTCGCTTCGTCGTCGGTTGGGGCGCCAACATCAACAATCAGACCGAGGGCTTCCGCATCGAGCTGCCGGTGTTCCAGCCTCAGGCCTACTGCACCGGCAAGACCAACAGCCAAGGTTGCACGCCGACGGTCGCCTTCACGGGCTACGCCAGCGCGAGCCTGAACCAGCCGTTCCAGATCAACTGCAACAACGTCCTCAACGACAAGTCGGGTCTGCTCTTCTACGGGTTCGGCCAGAGCGCGGCGCCCTTCCAAGGCGGTTTCCTGTGCGTGCAGCCTCCGACGGCGCGCACCGCCGTGCAGCTCTCCGGCGGCCCGAGCGGCGCCCCGTCTTGCCTCGGCAGCTACGGCTTCGACTTCAACGCATACATCCGCTCCGGCGTCGACACGCGCCTCGTCGCCGGCCTCGGCTGCGCCGCTCAATTCTGGATGCGCGACCCCGCGTCGACGCCGACCACCGGCCTCTCCAACGCCGTCGGCTTCGTCATCAATCCGTAGCAGGCTTCGCAGCCCCCGCCCGAGCGAAGTCCCACACGACCCCGGGCCCGCGCCGCCAGCTCTCGGCAGCGCGGGCCCGGGGCATTGTCTGGCTCGCGGGCCGCTAGAGCGTTTCCTTGAACAGGCGCGCCTCGGGGCGCGGGATCACGACCTTGCTGACGAGCAGGCCGCGCTTGCCGATCTGCTTGGCGCCGGCCTCGATGGCGGCGGTGACGTCGGAGACTTCGCCGGTGAGCAGGAGGAAGCCCTTGCCGCCGATCGCCATGGCGACGTGGATGCGGAACAGCGTCACGTCGGCGGCCTTCACGGCGGCATCTGCGCCTTCGATGATCGACGTGACGGAGAAGGCCTCGAGGATGCCGAGCGCGTCCTTGTCCGAGTCCTCGAGAGCGACGCTGCCGGTGATGGCGGGGAACACGCGCTCGTCGATGTTGGGGATGAAGAGCTCGTCGATCAGGGCTTCGCGCGAGACTTCGCGGCCCGCACGCAGGCTCGCCTCGACGGAGGCGACCGAGCCGCCGACCATCACGATGTACTTGCCCGAGCAGATCGTGCGCGCCACGAGCAGGTCGACGTCGGACGCCTTGAGCATCGCGTCCTCGACGAGATACGCGACCGCGATCGACGACAGCTCGACCATGCCGAGCGCTTCCATCCGCTTGCTCATTCACTCCTCCGAATCACGACCTCATCGCCCGACGCCGCGGCCACGACGCCGTCGATCGAGGCGTGCACGGGCACGCCCAGACCATCCGGCGCTCTGCCGATGACGTCGTTCGTGCGCACGCGCTGGCCGACCTTGACCGCGCAGGCGGCGGGCGAGCCGATGTGTTGCTTGAGCGGGATGCGCACCTCGTCGAGCCGCCAGTCGATCTCCACCAGCGGGCCCTTGTTCTTGTAGCTCGACAGGCCGAGCTTCTTGATCAGGCTCGCCACCGGCACGTGCCGGTATTCCTGCATGCTGTGCGCCTTGAGGTCGCGCCTGCCCTTGGCGGGGTGGTCGAGGCCCATTCGCCGCAGCGCCACCTTGTTGTCCGCGCAGGCGTCCTTGGGGAACAGGTCCTCGGGGCAGGCGTAGAGCGAGCACAGGTTGCACTCGCAGCAGAACTGGCTCGAGAGCATCAGCGACTCGCCCACCATGTTGAAGCCCAGACCCCGCATCGCCATGTGCGGTTCGACGGGGTGGCCGATCAGGTAGCGCGGGCACATCTCCGTGCAAAAGCTGCACTGGTCGCAGGCCGACTTGCCGATCAGGCTGCGCGCACGGCTCTCGGTTTGGTACTTGCGCTGCAGCACGTGCTCGTTGGGGAAGCACAGCAGGCCTCCGGTCGTGCGCGTCACCGGCTCGTCCCAGCTTTTCATGCTGCGGCCCATCATCACGCCGCCGACGAGCACGTGGCCGATCCGCGCGGGATCCGCGCCGACCGCGCGCAGCACGTCGCCGAACTTGGCGCCGATCGGCGCGCACACCGTGACGGGATTGGGCACGTCCGCGGCGATGGTGAAGAACTTGCGCGTGACGGGCACGTCGCGCTCCAAGTTGAGCACCGTCTCGACGTTGCACACCAGGCAGCCGACGTCGAGCGGAATGCCGCCCGGCGGGATCACGCGACCGGTGGCCTCGAAGACCGTGATGAACTCGTCGCCGGCGGGGTAGTAGTCGCCGAGCTCGAACACCTCGATGGAATGCGGCGCGCCCGCGACGCGCAGTTGCGCGATCAGGTCGGTGTACTTCTCCTTGATGCCGACGATGCCGCGGCTCGCGCCGACCTGCGTCATCGTGCGCCGCATGCCGCGCAGCACGCCCGCGAGGTCGTGCCGCAGGATCTCCTTGTCCTTGTGGAGCAGCGGCTCGCACTCGGCGGCGTTCAGGATCACCGTGTCGGCCTTGGAGTCGAGCTTCTTGTAGAAGGGGAAGCCCGCGCCGCCGGCCCCGACGATGCCGTTGGCCCGGGCGCGCTCGATCAGGTTGGAATGGGCGGCCGACATGGCGGTTGGCGCGGGAGTATACGGTGGCGGGGGGCACCGTTACGCCACCCGCGGCTCGCGCGCACCTTCCCGAGCGCGCTGCGCTGCGCCAAGATCCACCCTCGCTCGGCCCCGAGCGCCGCACGATGGGCACCTACCGTTTCCGCGTCCTCCAAGAGCGCCTCGCCATCGCGCGTCTCGCGCACACCGCGCCCTTTCCGCGCTGGGCCCGCGGCCAGTTCGTGCACCTCGCGCGCACGAGCGACGAAGTCTCGATCGTGTGCGCGCAGTCGTGCGTGCCACCGAACGTGCGCCACGAGCGCGAGCGCGTCGCGCTCGGCATCGTCGGCGTCGTGGAGATGACGACGGTCGGAGTGCTCGCGGCGCTGTGCGGAGCGCTCGCTAGCGCCAACGTGAGCGTGTTCGTGATCTCGACCTACGACACGGACTGGCTGATCGTGCGCGCCGAGCAGTTCGCCGCGGCCAAGGCGGCACTCGAAGCACAGGGCCACGTGCTCGAGGGCGAGCTGCCGCTCGCGTGAGCGCTCAGGGCTTGGGACGCCGACGCCTGTTCACGGCATCGCGCAGCAGGAACTCGATGTGCGAGTTGAGCGAGCGCAGGTCCTGATTCGCCCAGCGCCGCAGGTCTTCCATCAGGTCCGGCGAGAGCCGCAGCAGGAACGGCTTGCGCTCCTGCGGCGGCTCGTCGCGCTGCTTGTCGAGCTTCGCCACGCCGCGCTCTCAGTTGTAGAGCGAGCCCGTATTGACCACCGGCTGCGCGTTGGCTTGCCCGCACAGCACGACGAGCAGGTTGCCGGTCAGCGTCGCGCGCCGTTCGTCGTCGAGCCTCACGGTCTCCTTCTCGGAGAGCTTCTCGAGCGCCATCTCGACCATGCTGACCGCGCCTTCGACGATCAGCTTGCGCGCGGCGATGATCGCGCTCGCCTGCTGGCGCTGCAGCATCGCGGCGGCGATTTCCGGCGCGTAGGCGAGGTGCGACAGGCGCGCCTCGAGCACTTCGATGCCCGCGAGCGCGAGCCGCTTGGCGAGCTCGGCCTGCAGCTCCTGCGCCACCTCGTCCGCCGAGCCGCGCAGGGTCGTCGCGACGTCGCCGACCTGTCCGTCGTCGTAGGGATGGCGGCTCGCGACGAGGCGCAGCGCGCTCTCCGACTGCACGTCGACGAAGTGCTCGAACTGCTCGACATCGAACAGCGCCTGCGCCGTGTCGCGCACCTGCCACACCACGACCGCCGCGATCTCGATCGGATTGCCGAGCAGATCGTTCACCTTGAGCTTCTCGCCGTTCAGGTTGTGCGCACGCAGCGAGATCGGCTTCTTGCTCGTGAATGGGTTGGTCCACCAGTAGCCCGCCGTGCGCACCGTGCCGCGGTAGCGGCCGAAGAGCACGAGCGCGCGACCGAGGTTGGGCTCGACCACGAAGAAGCCGAACAGCGTGAGGAGCGCGACGAGCACCATCGGAACGACGAGCACCGCGACGCCCGGCTCCCGGTTCTTCACTCCAGCGATGATCAGCAGGACCGTGGCGGCGATGAGCAGGATCTCGAACGCCAGCATCAGGTAGCCGGAGAAGGGCTTGAACGAGGTTTCTTGCGAGGGATTGCGCGCTTGCATGTGCTTGTGGGCTCCTTGGGGCCGTGCCGCGAGAGAGTAGTATCAAAGTGATATCACCGTCCTACGCAGGCGTGCGCAAGCACATTCGAGAAAATCCCGAGCATCCTCGCGCGCGTGGAGCGAAGCTCACGGTGCCGCTCGAGGCTGTGGGCCGGTTCGATGCCCAACCCGGCGGGTCGCACGGAACTTCCATGGCTCCAAGCGCGTCTACGGAGTCCCGCGGGCCTCCCCGCGAGGCGGCCCTGCGCGCCGCTGCTGGGGGCTTGGGCGGTCCTGCGCAGTCATCCCCTCCCACTCATCCCCTCCCACGATGCGAGAGCGACGATGTCGCTGATCCTGCACCTAGCGCTGCTGCTCCAGACTCCCGCACTCGGCCCGGCGCCGGTTCCCTCCGACGACACGCGCGACGCGGCGTGCGGCGAGGCGCCGGCGATGCCGTTCGAGTTCGCGGACGATTCCGTGCCGCTGCCCAACCCGCCGGTGTGGAAGGCGGGCGAACAGGGGGACGTGCTGGTCGAGCCGCGCAGCGGCGACCCGTTCTACCTCGGCTTCAGCACTGGGAAGCACTACCCGCCGACCACCGAGCGCGTCGACCCGCGGCTCGATTTCTCGGACGCGCTCGCGGGCCTCGACGGTCGCGGCCACGGCGAGGGCTATGCCTTCGTGATGTTCGGCAAGCGCATGACGGCGCAGCGCGTCGACGCCCTGCGCGCGCTCGGCGTGCGCGTGCTCGATTTTCACCCCTACTACACGCTCAAGGTCGCCCTCGCGCCCGAGCTCGTCGAGCGCGTGGCGGGCCTCGACTTCGTGCGCTGGGTCGGAGCGGTGCAGCCATGGCAGAAGGTGCATCCGCAGCTCGTGCAGGAGCTTGCCCAGCGCCCTGTCGGCGAGCGCGTGCCCGTGTTCATCAACCTGTTCGAGTCCGACCTGTGCGCGGCTTCGACCTCGCGGCCGTTGGGCAACGCCGTGCAGGGCGAAGGCGATACGTACACGGTCAACGAGGATGAGAGCGCGGCAGCACGCAGCTGGATGAGCAACGGTTGGCAGCACAAGCGCCTGCAGGAGCTCGGCATCGAGATCCGTTCCTACGCGGAGACGATCCATGCGTTCAGCGCGGACATGACGGCGGCGCAGCTCGAGGCGCTCGTCGTGCTCGACTTCGTGCAGTTCCTCGAGTTCGACGCGCCGACAACCATCGCTCACGATGAGTCGATGGCGATGATCAACGCCGATCGCATGCGCGCGAGCTACTCCGGCGGCACGAACTCGGCGGCCATCGTCGGGGTGCTCGACTCCGGGCACGACCTCGGACACGCGGCGCTCAATCAGGCCGCAGTGGGCTGGGATTTCACGTCCGAGAACCTCGGGCCCTTTCAAGACTTCAACGGCCACGGTAGCCACGTCAGCGGCACCTTGCTTGGCACTGGGGACGTCGACGACAGCTACCGAGGCGTCGCGCCCGGGCTCGGCTGGGGATTCTCGGGCCGCATCTTCGTCGGGAAGGTCCTCGACTCGCTCGGCACGGAGGCCGGAGTCGACTGGGTCGCGGCCTACGCGAGAATGCGCACGCCCTACTTCGACGGCGTGGCCACCACACCTCGTCCGATGGTGATCAACAACTCGTACGGCGTCATCGACGTGGGAGCCACCGGCACAGAAGCCCAGGCGCGCCGAGTCGATGCGGCGGTCTTCGACAACGACCAGATGTATGTATTCGCAGCGGGCAACGAAGGTCCGGGCGCGTCAACCTGCCGCAGGGATGCGGCCGCGAAGAACGCGCTGACGGTCGGCTCTGTCAGTGATTTCGGTCCCCAGCCCGGAACGATTTCGAGCTTCTCCAGCCGCGGACCGACCGGTGACGGCCGCTGGAAGCCGAACGTGTGCGCCGCGGGCGACTTGATCTACTCGATCGACGCGGAGACGGTCACGGGCTACACGTCCCGGAATGGCACGAGCATGGCGACTCCCCACGTCACGGGCGTCGCGGCGCAACTGTGCGATCGGTACCCGACCATGCGCTACAACCCAGAGGTGATCGCGGCCGTGCTCATGGCGTCCGCAATCACCAAGGATGACCAACTGCTCGGCCCTGCAAACGCCGCAAGCGCCGCGCATCTCAAGAGCTACGGAACCGGTCGCGTGGATGCGTACAAGGCGACGGGCAGCAACGGCCAGCAGTCGCTGTACTTCTGGGACGGCATGCTCGGTGGCGCGCTGTCCACCTTCGTGGAGTTTCCGGTCAACGCGGGCGCCACGCGACTCACGGTGGTCGTGCACTACATCGAGCCCGAGGCCTCTGCGGGCGCTTCGCAGGCGCTGCGCAACGACTTCGACTCGTGGCTGGACGCGGAGCCCTACTCCGCCGGCAACAACACCGGCGAGTTCACGGCCCAGCAATCAGCGCTCGACAACACGGAAGTTCGCAGTTTCGACAATCCGGCTCAGGGTGGCTGGCGCATCAAGGTCGCGCCGACCAGTGTTTTCTTGTTCGACACCGCGAAACTGGGCATCTGCGCCGTCGTCACCTATGGGGACACGACGCCGTCGCCGACGCTCGACGTCACCGCAAACGACACCTACGTGAAGGTCGGAGAGAACGTGACGTTCGCGGCGACGTACACCAACCCCAGCTATGTGGCGTCTGCGGTCTACTTCGATTCGACTTCCGTGGGCGACACACTGCAGGCCTCGTACAACACCCTGCTCGACGGCGCCACCACCGACCTGACGGGCAATTCCACGAGCGGTCGCGACGTGACCATGGGCAACGTCGTGCACAACACGAGCCGGACGCATCGCTGGACGACGCGCTGGGCGACGGAGGGCCTCAAGTCCTTCTCGGTCGAGGCGCGCTCGGACAACGCCATCGACGTCCTCGACGCGGTCAACGTGTGGGTCGACAGCACGCCACCGCCGCTGCCGACCAACCTTCGAGCGACGACTCACACGCCCAACGAGTGGACCAACGACACGAACATCCTTTACACATGGTCGCAGTCGGCCGACAACCTCTCCGGCGTGGACGGCTACGGCATCTACACGGCTTCGCTCGCCGCAATTCCGACCACCACGAAGGACATCGAGCAGGTGTTGAGTCACAGCGAGGTCCTTGGGCAAGGCACTTGGCACTTCAACCTGCGACCGGTCGACAACAGCGGAAACTGGAACGCGAGCTATGCGAGTGTCGGCCCGTTCCGCATCGATCTCACGGCACCCGCCGCGGCCACGGGCCTCGCCTCGCCGACGCACCAGATCGGCGTGCAGAGCTGCGCTCCGATCGTGACCGTCCAGTGGACGGCCGCAGTCGACGCCGGTGGCTCTGGGATCGTCGGCTACGCGGCCATCTGGAACTCGAGTCCGGCGACCATCCCGGCAGGCGTGCTCAATGTCCTCGCGCCCCAGACCAGCTTCACGGACTCGATCGGCTCGTCGACGCTCGGTCGCTATTTCCACGTGCGATCGAAGGACGTCGCCGGCAACTGGGGCGACACTGCGCACTTCGGTCCGATCTTCGTCAACCTGACGACGGTGGCCGTGTACTGCACGGGCAAGACGAACTCGCTCGGCTGCGTCCCTCTGATCGGCACGAACGGCCATCAGCCCTCGAGGAGCGGGGGCAGCTTCACGGTGACGTGCACCAACACGCTCAACCAGAAGGCCGGACTGCTGTTCTTTGGAACTCAGGCGCAGAACACGCCGTTCCAAGGCGGCACGCTGTGCGTCACGGCGCCGACGGTTCGCACCACCAACATGAACTCGGGTGGCAACGCGACCGGCAACAGCTGCACGGGCGCCTACAGCTTCAACTTCTCGACAGCCGTGATGAATCAGTACCTCATGGCCCCTGGCGAGACGTTCTTCGCGCAGTGGTGGATGCGCGACCCGGGGAGCACGACGACGACGGGCCTTTCCAACGCGGTCCGCTTCACGGTCTGCCAGTAGCGCCGCGACAGCCGATCAGACAGGCACGCCGCCCCCCGCCACACGCGCGGGGCGGCGGGGCGCGACCTCCGGCCGCGGGCGGGCGGGCCGCAGCGAACGTCAGGCCGAGGAACGCTCCGGCGGGGCGACCTGCGTCGCGGCGGCGTGCGCCGGAGTTCGTATTGAGGCTCGCCGTGGGTGGCGGGCAGGGGTACAAGGGTCGCATGGCGCGGCAGTGGCCTGCGCCCCGACCCTGACCTCGACGAGCCCTCCCGCATGAAGAACCAGCCCGCGTCGGCCCTGATTCCGCGCCTCTCGGCGATGATGTTCCTCGAGTACGCCATCTGGGGCGCGTGGCTGCCGATCCTGTTCCCGTTCTTGCAGGGACATCGCGGCTTTTCGAACGACCAGATCGGCTCGATGTTCGCGGTCGGCGCCGTCGGCGCGATCGTGGCTCCGTTCATCGCGGGACAGATCGCGGACCGGTTGTTCTCGACGCAGAGGTTCCTCGGCGTGCTGCACCTCGCGGGCGCGGTGCTCATGTGGCAGCTCGCGAGCATCGAGAGCTACACGGGCTTCCTCGCGTTCTCACTGCTGTACTCGATGCTGTATTGCCCGACGATGCCGTTGACCAACAGCCTCGCGTTCCACCACCTCACGGATGGTCAGCGGCAGTTCGGCAAGGTGCGCCTGTGGGGCACGATTGGCTGGATCGCGGTCGGCATCGCGATGGGGCAGTGGCTGCTGTTCGTTCACACGCCCTCCGGCATGGACGACGCAGCGATCGCGGCGGCCCAGAACGCAGGTCGCGCGGACGCCTTCAAGCTCTCGGCGATCCTCGGAGCGTTGATGGGCTTGTACTGCTTCACGCTGCCCGACACGCCGCCGCAGCGCAGCTCCGGCCAGAAGGTCGCGATCGCGGGGGCCTTCCGCGCGGTCTCGAAGAACCCGCTGCTCACGCTGTTCCTGCTGACGATTCCGATCGCCTGCATCCACCAGTTCTATTTCGTGCACACCGGCGGCTTTCTCTCGGCCTTCCAGTCGAACGCGGCGGGCGCGATCAACAGCGTCTTTGGCGTCGGCGGCGGCGGCTTGATGACGGTCGGCCAGATGTCGGAGATCGCGGTCCTCGCGCTCGTTCCCGTGTTCGCGCGCAAGGTCTCGCGCAAGTCGATCCTCGTCCTCGGCACGCTGGCCTACGCGCTGCGCATGGCGCTCTTCGCCTACGTGCACGAGATCCCGCTCGACCCGATCGTCACGCTCGTGCTCGGCGTGGCGCTGCACGGCGTGTGCTTCGGCTGCTTCATCTTCCTCGCCTTCATGATCATCGACGAGGAGGCGCCGACCGACATTCGCGCGAGCACGCAGAGCCTCTACAACCTCGTGATCGTCGGCATCGGCGTGATCGTGGGCAGCTTGGTCTCGACGAAGATCGCGACCTGGGCACAGCAGGGCGGCTCGACGCTCGACTACACCGATCCAGATCAGACACGGCGCTTGTTCTCTGCGCCGATGTGGGCTTCGCTCGTGGTGCTCGTGCTGCTGCTCGCGTTCTATCCCGGCGGAAAGCGCGCCAGCGCCACGACGTGAGCGCGCTCATGCGCCTCGCCCTCGCCGCGTTGGCGGCCGCGTTCGCGCTTGGCTGCACGCAGGAGTCGGCGGCGCCGCGCGATCCGTCGCTCGACGCAAGGGCGCGCGCGGCCGACACCCCCGCGCCGCAAGCGCCCACGATCCCGCCCGGTTCGCCCAGGGTCGCGTTTCTGGGTGACAGCATCACCGCCGGATTGCACCTGCCCTCCGAGTTGGCGTTTCCCGCCGTCTTGCAGCGCGATTTCGCGGCCGAGGGCCTGCCGTTCGAGCTCGTCAACGCGGGGCGGAGCGGCGACACGAGCGCGGACGGCGTGCGGCGCATCGAGTCCCTGCTGCAATCGAGTCCCGACGTCGTGGTCATCGAGCTCGGCGGCAACGACGGCCTGCGCGGTCAGCCGACCGAGGTCATCGACGCCAACCTGCGCTCGATCGTCTACAAGTGCCGCGCGAAGTACGCGCGCGTGCTCCTGCTCGGCGTGCAACTGCCCGCCAGCCTCGGGAGCGAGTACGTCGCGCAGTTCGAAGAGCTCTACCTGCGCCTCTCGCGGCAGCTCAGCGTCTCGTTCGTGCCCAAGTTCATGGACGGCGTCGGCGGTGTGCCGACGATGAACTTGCCCGACGGCCTGCATCCGACCGCCAAGGGTCACGAGCGCATCGCGCGCAACGTCGCGCCCGGCCTGCGCGAAGTGCTGAACGAACTCGGTCGTCGCTGACCGCCGCGCCGCTGTCCATTCCGACGACCAGGGTGGCATCTCGAGCGGCGATCGAAGGTGCGCGGGGAATCTAGAGGCCGCAGCGGTGGGGCGGCGCTGAGCGGGCGGGCTAGCGAGCGCCCTTGTCGGGCGCACCCGTGGGGGGCGTCGGCGGGGACGTCGGCGGGGACTTGGCGTCGGGCTTGGGAGCGCCGGGGATGCCCTTGGAAAGGCGGCGGAAGAACAGGCGGCGTTCACCTTGGCCGCGCGTGAGGACGAGGTCGCGCTCGCCGACCACGGCGGAGTACTCGCGGCGCGCGCCCACGGGCTCGTAGCGCACGACGCCGTCGGGATCGTCCATGTCGGTCCCCGCGAGCAGGGTCGAGAAGACCATCGAGAGCTTCGCGTCGTCGTAGGTCCAGCGGTAGGCGCCAGCGCTGAGGCCGAGGTCGACCGTGTTGGGGAGGTTCGTGACTGGGTCCTCGAGGCGCACGATCAACGTGCAGTGTTCGGGGAGCACGGTGAGGTAGCCGCGGCAATTCGCGCCGCTGAAGCGCGTGGAGCTCCAGTCGGCCTCGACGAGCTCCCACACGCCGAGCAGGCTCTCGCGCGCCTTGTCGCCCGCGGCGGTGCGGCGCGGGGTGATCTCGATCGGGCCAGCGCTCGGCGCGCCCGTGCGGCCCGGGGTCTGCTGGGACGAGCGGCGCGGCTGGGGCGCGAGCGGTGCGACGGAGAGGGCGATGGCCAAACCGAACAGGTGCAGGGCGGCTTGCATGCGGACTCTTGTGTGGTGCGCGAGGGCTGAGCGGACCGCCGGATGATAGCCCTGCGGCGCGTGCACCCAACCTCGGGCGGTCTCCACCCGTAAGATCGGTGCACGATTGGGGCGCCGCTACCTCGTCCCGCGCGCTCGGCCCCGTACGCTGCTCGGCCCCGTACGCTGCTCGGCCACGCGCCGACAGCGACGCGACTCCCATCCCCCCTATGACGCACTTCTTTCACCTCGTTGGCTTGTGGCTCGTGGCGCTGCTCGCCCCGCTCGCCGGCCCCGCTCGCGCCGCCCAGTTCGCAGCCCAGTCTCCCAAGGCCAAGCTCGAGTTCTTCGTCCGCGCCGAGGGCCGCGACGTGCGCGGCGTGGTGCGCATCAAGGTCACGCCGGGCTGGCATCTCTACGGCCACGAGCTCGGGAGCCCGACGGCGGTCGGCCTGCCGAGCGTGCTCAGTTTCGCGGGCAACGAAGTCGCGTGGGGGACGCCGCGCTGGCCCGCGCCGGAGATCGAGCAGCAGGAGTTCGGCAGCGACGGCAATCCGACCGCGGTCAACATCTACCACGGCACGCTGCTCGTGTACGTGCGCGGCGAGCTCGCGCAGGGCGCCGACCTCGCGACGGCGAGTGCGCGGCTCGAGGGCCAGACCTGTGAGACCGGCGGCGTGTGCCTGATGTTCAAGGGCAGCGCCACGAACGGCGGTGCGGGCCCCGACGCGGTCTTCGCCGACTTTCCGGCGGATCTGAAGGGGCCGAGTGAGCCCGCGCCAGCCACGGAGACCGAGGCGAGCGACGAGGACGATGGGCCGCTGCCCTTCGTGCCCTTCGAGGATCCCGACGCGCACGCGCGCGTCGAGCTCTACACGCGCGTCGTCGATGGCGAGGCGCGCGCGGCGATCCGCATCGACATCGATCCGACCTGGCACCTCTTTCATGAGCAGCTCGGCCCCGAGGACGCGCTCGCCGTGCCGACGACGGTCGAGCTCGGCGGCGACGGCATCGCGTGGGGCAAGCTCACGTGGCCCGCTCCCCACAAGGGCGAGCAGGCCTACGGCGCGAACGGGGGGCCGACTTGGGCGTGGCAGCACGAGGGCTCGATCGTGCTGTTCGCGCGCGGCGAGCTCGAGCCGGGCGCCGACGTCTCGAAGGCCAACGTCGACATCACCGGCCAGACCTGCGACCCGCAGGTGTGCGTGCGATTCGCCGCCGCGGTGGAGAGCCTCGGCCCGGGCGACGACTCGATCTTCGAGGGTTTTCCGCCGCCGGGCGCGGCGAGCGCGGACGCGAGCGCGCAGCGCGCGTCGGGCGAAGTGCCGGCGGAGGAAACGGGACTGCTCGAGTTCCTCGGGCTGGCGGTGTTCTGGGGCGTGTTCTCGCTCCTGATGCCGTGCACCTACCCGATGATCCCGATCACGATCTCGTTCTTCACCAAGCAGGCTTCGCAGCAGCAGGGCAAGCGCTTCACGCTGAGCGCGCTGTACGGGCTGGGCATCGTGCTGATGTTCATCTTGATCGGCGTGCTGGTCGGAGCGCCGATCATCCAGTTCGCCGCGCACCCGGTCACCAACCTCGTGATCGGGGGTTTCTTCGTCGTGTTCGCGCTGTCGCTGCTCGGTCTGTTCAACCTCGAGCCGCCGCAGTTCCTGATGAACATGGCCGGGCAGGCGCGCACGAGCGGCGGCTACCTCGGCGTGTTCTTCATGGGCGCGACGCTGGTGATCACGTCGTTCACGTGCACGGCGCCCTTCGTCGGAAGCCTCCTCTCCGTCGGCGCGTCGAGCGGCAACTGGGAACGCATCGTGCTCGGCATGGGCACCTTCGGCCTGACCATGGCGCTGCCGTTCGTCGCGCTCTCGCTCGTGCCGGGCAAGCTCAGCTCGATCCCGCGCGCCGGCGAGTGGATGAACACGCTGAAAGTGACGCTCGGCTTCGTCGAGTTCGCGGCGGCGCTGAAGTTCTTCTCGAACGCCGACTTGGCGTACGACTGGCAGGTGCTGCCGCGCGAGCTGTTCCTCGCGCTGTGGTTCGCGGTGTTCCTGATCACGGCGATCTACTTGCTCGGCCTGATCCGCTATCACGGCGAGACGGGCGAGATCGGCGGCGGGCGACTGCTCGCGGGCATGGCGTTCCTGTGCCTCTCGGTCTACTGCGGCTTCGGAGCGCTGGGCAATCGCCTCGATCCGATCTTCACGCAGATCGCGCCGCCATACTCGACTCCGCGCGTCGCGGGCTTCGAGTCCGGCGGCGGCGAGCTCGCCTCGGCGGCGAAGAAGGAACACGAGATCGTCAAGGACGACTACGAGGCCGCGCTCGTGCTCGCGCAACAGCAGGAGAAACTCCTGCTGGTGAATTTCACCGGCTACTTGTGAGTGAGCTGCCGTGCGATGGAAGTGGACGTCTTCCATCGCCCCGCGGTCGGCGGGATCCTGCGCGAGAAGTTCGTCGAAGCGCGCCTGCACATCGACGACTTCAAGCACCCGGACGTGATCGAGCGCACGACGAAGCTGCAAGACGAGCTCGCCGGCGCGCGCGCGACGCCGTACTACCTCGCGATCGATCCGGCCACGCGCAAGATCAAGGCGCGTTTCCCCGGTCCCGACGCTCCTCCCATCGGCGACGGAACGAGATTCGCCGAGTTCCTGACCAAGTCGCTGCGCTAACCGCGCACCGCTCGCTCCCGCAACCCCGCGCCGTGTTCGCTCCGCGACCGCGTGCGGGGTTGCTCCGTGGGACGCTAGCGCGCGCGTTCGAGCTCGAGCAGGAAGCGCTTGCGCTCGACGCCCGCGGCGTAGCCGACGAGCGCGCCGTTCGCGCCGATCACGCGGTGGCAGGGAATCACGATCGCGATGCGGTTGCGACCGTTGGCCGCGCCGACGGCGCGCGACGCGCGGGGCTGGCCCATCGCCGCGGCTTGCTGGCCGTAGCTCCACGTCGCGCCGTAGGGGATTTCGAGCAAGGCGCTCCACGCGCGGCGTTCGAAGGCCGTGCCCGGCGCGTGGAGCGGAACGCGGAAGCGCGTGAGTTTTCCCGCGAAGTAGCGCTCGAGCTCCTCGGCGAGCCGTTCGAGGTGGCGATGCGATCCGCGCACGCGCTGCGCGCCGAGGAGTTCACTGAGCGCCCCCAGTTCGGCGTCGCGCTCGCGCCCGCGCGGAAACGCGAGCTCGCACACGCCCGCTTCGCACGCCGCCGCCTCCAGCATTCCCAGCGGCGAGGGGATCGACGCGAGCCACAGCGAGACCGAGCGCGCGTCGCGAGCGAGTGTGGGAGTCATGCGCTCACGATTGGACGCCAGCTCGCGCGAGAGCGCAACGGGTGCGCTCGACGAACTCAGCCGAGGCCGAGCGCGAGGCCGCCCTGGTACACCGCGAACGCGCACAGCCATGCCAGCGCGCCGGTGTAGACGAACAGGAACACGGGCCAACGCCAGCCGCGCGTCTCGCGCTTGACGACCGCGATCGTGCTCATGCACTGGCAGGCGAGCGCGAAGAACACCATCAGCGCGAGGCCGACGAGCGGCGTGTAGACCGGCGCGCCGTCGTCGCGTGATTCCTGCTGGATGCGTTGGCGCAGGCCGGTCGTCTGGTCGTCGACCTCGCCACCCATGCCGTACACGACGCCCATCGTGCTCACGAACACTTCGCGCGCCGCGAATGCGCCGAGCAGCCCGATGCCGATCTTCCAGTCGAAGCCGAGCGGCTCGATGGCCGGTTCGATTCCGCGCCCGAGCCGTCCGCCGAGGCTGTGCCGCAGGGCCGCGGCGGCGCGCTCGTTCTCGAGTTCGGCGAGCTGCTCGTCGCTCGCTCCCGCTTGCGCAAGTTCGCTCGCGCGCGCATCGAAGCGCGCCTCACCCTGTGCATCGCGGGGGAACGACAGCAGACCCCACATCACGACCGTGCAGGCGAGAATCACCGTGCCGGCCTCGGTGAGGAACACCCGACTCTTGCGCCACACCATCGCGGCGACGCTGCGCAGGTCCGGTCTGCGGTACGGCGGCATCTCGAGCAGCAGCGGCATGCTCGAGCCCTTGAACAGCGTGCGCCCGAGCACGGCGGCGACGGCGAGCGCGACGAGCGTGCTGAAGAGGTACATGCCGACCATGAGCAGGCCCTGCACCGGCACGAAGCCGAACAGCTCGCTCGGCGGGAAGAGCGCCGCGATCAGGAGCGCGTAGACGGGCAGGCGCGCCGAGCACGTCATCAGCGGCACGACGAGCATCGTCAGCATGCGGTCGCGCTGGCGCTCCATCGTGCGCGTGGCGAGGATCGCGGGCACCGCGCACGCGAAGCCCGACATCATCGGCACGAACGCGCGTCCGTGCAGACCGATCGCCTTCATCAGGCGATCCATCAGGAACGCCACGCGCGCCATGTAGCCGGAGTCCTCCATCAGTCCGATGAAGAGGAACAGCAGCACGATCTGCGGCAGGAACACGACCACGCTGCCGACACCCTCGATCAGCGCATCGCCGACGAAGTCCGCGATCAGGCCTTCGGGGAGGCTCGCGACGACCAGCGCCTTGAACCAGCCGATCGCGTTCTCGATGGCGCCGATCGCGGGATCGGCCCAACTGAAGAGCGACTGGAAGACCAGCCCCATCGCCAGCAGGAAGGCCGCGAAGCCGAACACCGGGTGCAGCAGCACGCGGTCGAGCTGGTCCGTGCGGCTGGTGGCGACCTGCGCGCGAGTGCGCAGGAAGCGCGGGGCGTGCGCATCGATCCACTCGTAGCGACCGCGGATGATCTCGGCGTCGAGCTCGCGGCCCACGTCGGCGGCCGCGCGGCGTCGCGCGAGCACGACGTCGCGCAGTTCCTTGGGTGCGCTCGCGAGCTCGTCGTGCTCGTCGAGCGAGAGCAGCGCCCACAGCGCGAGAGCGTCGCGCCGACGCGGATCCTCGACGCGCCAGTCCTCCGGCAGCGCGGCCGCGGCGCTCGCGATGTCCTCGCGCAGGAGCGGCGATTCGCTCACCAGGCGCTGGTCGGGCCGTGCGCTCGCAGGTTCGGCGAGCGCGCGATCGAGCGCGAGGCGCAGCTCGTCGAGCCCCTGTCCGTGCTGGGCCGAGATCGGCACGACCGGCACGCCGAGCTCGCGCGCGAGGGCCGCGGCGTCGATCTCGACGCCGACGCTCGCGAGCATGTCCCACATGTTGAGCGCGATGACGACCGGCGTTCCGGTCTCGATCACCTGCAGCGCGAGGTACAGGTTGCGCGTGAGCGCCGTGGCGTCGACCACCAGCAGCACGAGGTCGGGCGGCGCGAGCGGCGGCAGGCCGCAGATGGCGGCGATGGCGAGCACCTCCTCCGCGCTGCGCGCCGAGAGCGAGTAGGTGCCGGGCACGTCCGCGAGCTCGACCTCGCCCGCGGAGGCGAGACGCAGGGTGCCGATCTCGCTCTCGACCGTCACGCCCGGGTAGTTGCCGACCTTGGCCGAGAGGCCCGTCAGGCGATTGAAGAGCGTGGTCTTGCCGGTGTTGGGGTTGCCCGCGAGAGCGATGCGCGTCCGGCGGCCCGCGCGGGTGGGGGGCAGGGTGCTCACGGGCTCTCGCGCCGCTCCGTCAACCTTCCAGGGGAACGACCGCGAGCGAGCGCGCCTCGAGGTGGCGCACGGTCAGGCGACAGCCGCGCACCTCGAGCTCGAGCACGCCTCCTAGGTCCGCCTTGCGCACGAGCCGCAGCGCCGTCCCGGGCAACAGTCCGAGCTCCATCAGGCGACAACGGAAGGCGCGCTCGCCGCCGATCGAAACGAGGCGGGCGCGGGTACCGGGGGAGAGCAGGTCGAGCGAGGTCACGGTGGGTGTTGTCGGCTTGTTGAGACTGAATCTCAATGCCAAAAGTGTAGCTCGCACTGGCCCGCGCGGGAAAGTGGTAGCGGTGCGCAGCCGCGCCTACCATCCCGTGCCCGGGAGCTCCGCACCCACGCCGCTCCCCCTTTCGCGCCCCGTCCGCCCCCCCCAAAACGACCCGAGCGAGGGCCAAGACACGCCCCATGACCCTCTCCCCGAAGGAAATCGCCGGCCGCCGGGCGGCCGACTTCGTCCGCACCGGCATGACTCTGGGTCTGGGCACTGGCTCGACGGTGCACTTCACCCTGCTCGCGCTCGGCGAGCGCATCCGCGCCGAGGGCCTGCGCGTGCGCGGCGTCCCGACCTCGCTCGACACCGAGCACAAGGCCCGCGCGCTCGGCATCCCGCTCGCGAGCTTGGACGAGGTGACGTCGATCGACCTCACGATCGATGGCGCCGACGAGATCGACCCGCAGTTCGCCATGGTGAAGGGCGGCGGCGGCGCGTTGCTGCGCGAGAAGGTCGTGGCCGCGATTTCGCGCCGCGAGGTGATCGTGGTCGGGCCGGAGAAAGTCGTGCCGCGGCTGGGCAGCACCTTCGCGCTCCCGGTCGAAGTGGCGCCGTTCGCGCGGCCCGTGGTCGAGCGCGCCCTCGCGCGGCTGGGCTGCCAGCCGCGCCTGCGCACCGCCAAGGACGGCGGCCGCTACCTGACCGACAACCACAACGAGATCCTCGACTGCCGCTTCGCCGACGGCATCGCCGATCCCGCCGCCCTCGAGCGCGCGATCGACGCCATTCCCGGCGTGGTCGAGAGCGGCCTGTTCATCGGCCTCGCCCACGTGCTCGTGATCGGCCACCCCGACGGTCGCGCCGAGGTCCGCGAGCGCTAGTCGCGGCGAGGAAGCGCTCGCGCAGCGAGCCCGACGCACATGAAGACACCCGGAGTGAACACGCCCGACCTCTACGTCGCGTCGCTGGAGGGCTGGCGTCTCGCGCTGGTGCGCGCGTTGCGCCGAGCAGTGCGCGCGTCGGGGCCGTTCGAGGAGCAACTCAAATGGGGGCACCTCGTGTACTTCCACAAGGGTCCCGCGCTGCTGATCCGCGCCGAGGCGGAGCGCGTGCTGTTCGGCTTCTGGCGCGGCCAGCAGTTTCTAGAGCTCGAGCGCCGCCTCAAACCCGGCGGCAAGTACGACATGGCGACGCTCGAGCTGCGAGCGGGCGATTCGATTTCCGCGCCGAGCGCCCGCGCGCTCGCTCGCGCGGCCCGCGATTTCAACGAACGCCACGGCGACCCTCGCAGCGCGGCCATGCCAGCTTCGAAGTCAGCGCAGCCGAAGTCGTCGCGCACGAAGCCCGCTCGCGCACGGTCGAAACGCGCCTGAGCGAGGCGCCGCTGCCGTCGCCCCGACGCCGCAACGGTAGGGCCGCGTCGATCTGGGCCGCGACCTCGCTCGGCATCGGTCGATCTCCAGCGGATCTCGAAGCGAGCACAGAAGCACCAAGCGGGCTCAGCCGGGCGTTCCCGAGGCGCGGGATCAGACGCCGATGTCCTCGTTCCACAGGTCCGGCCGCTCACGGATGAAGCGCGCCATCAGCTCGATGCAGTCGGGATCTTGAACGACGCACAGCTGCACGCCTTCACTCGAGAGCCACTCTTCCGCACCGAGGAAGTTGACGTTCTCGCCGATCACGATGCGCGGGATCTTGTAGAGCAGCGCCGTGCCGCTGCACATCGGGCAGGGCGAGAGGGTCGTGTAGAGCACGCACTCGCGATACACGTGCGCGGGCTGTCGACCGGCGTTTTGGAACGCGCTCATTTCGCCGTGCAACAACGGGTCGCCCCGTTGCACGCGCAGGTTGTGACCGCTCCCGAGGATGCGCCCTTTGTGCACGAGCACCGACCCGATCGGGATGCCGCCTTCGTCGAGCCCCAACTTGGCTTCGCGGAGGGCGGCGTCGAGGAAGGGGTCGCGCGACACGCGGCGGGTCAGAGGCTCTCGATGAAGGCGAGCAGGGCCGCGATGTCGGCGTCGACGTTGGTGCTCGCGAGGTTGACTTGCACCTTGGATGCGCCGGCGACGAATTGCTCGTGCCCGCGCACGTCGTGGAACTCGTTGAAGAACTTGTTCATGCCCGGGAAGGCGGCGCCGGGGAAGGCCGGGCTGCCGTAGACCGGGCTGAGCGCCTGAGCCTCGGGGTCGAGGATCGTGCGCAGCGAGTACGCCACGTGGTCGTGGAAGTACGGGCCTGTCGAGAACACGCCGAGCTTGGTCGGGATCGAGAACGCGCGCTGGTCGCGCTGGAAGGTCTTGAGCGAGCTCGAGGGATTGTTGGGGTTGGTCGGACAGAGGTAGCTGTTGATGTCGTCGCGCTGGAACGGGTCGTTGCGATCGCGGTTCATCGGCGTGTACGTCTCGACGTCCGCGTAGCCGTCCACGTTGCGGTCGGTGTCGGGCAGGCCGTCGTTGTTGGTGTCGACGTTCACGCCGCTGTTGATGTCGCGCACGTTGAGCGCCACGATGTTCGCCTGCAGCGAGAAGCACGACGGATCGAGCGCGCCCAAGTTCTCGCCGTCGGTGAGCAACGGGTTGAGGAAGTCCGCGGTGTAGCCGCGCAGCGCTCCTGTCGACGGGTCGGCGAGCGGGTGGCAGTTGAAGCAACCGGCGTGGCGTGAGGACGGGTTGAGGCCCGTGTTGTTCTCGCCGAAGAACAGGTCGCGGCCGAGCTCGGCGAGTGGCGTGCGCTGGCCCGTGACGGGATCGAGGTGCGGGTTGAGCGGCACCGGCATCACGTTGTGAGCGTCGACCAGCGCCTGCTGCTCGACGTCGGAGAGGATGCCGTGGCCACCATTCTCGCCACCGAACATCGGACCGGTTTCGCCGAGGTTCAGGCGCACGCCCTTCCACAAGAGCAGGCCGGTGCCGAGCGAGCCGCCGTAGGTCGGCATGGTGCTGCGCGGACCCTGCGGGCGCTGCCAGACATTGCCGTCCTCGCCGCCCTCGAAGTGGCACGAAGCGCAGGAGTTGTTCCAGCCGCCGATTTCGCCCGGAGCGCCGGTGGTCTGGGCGCGCGAGGCGTCCTCGAACAGCTCGTCGCCCAGCACCTGCGATGGCGTGAGCGCGTCGGGGCCGAGCAGGGTCGGGATCTGCGCGTGCTCCTGCGTGATCGAGCGCGCGGCCCAGTCGACGCGCAGGACTGACAGCGTGCGCGTGAGCTCGTTCATCACGTACACGAGCGCGTCGTCGTTCGAGGTCGAGGCGTCGGGCACGATCGCCATGCCCAGCGGCAGGTCGCCCAGCGGCGTCGCGGTGTCGAGCGCGGCGCGCTCGACGAAGTGGACGCGCGGCGGGAACACGTTGGCGAGGCGCAGGTTCGAGCCGTTGACGTCGTAGAGGAACAGGTCCTCGGAACCGCGGTTCAGCATCAGCGCGCGGTCGCCGCTCGCATTGAAGGCGACCTTACTGGGATGCCCGGCGCGGTGGCCGAGCCGGTTCTGGCCCGTGCCCGAGCGCTCGACGCGCACGCGCAGGCCGTTGGAGAACTGCGTCGGCTGGCCGTTGGTGAAGAACAACGCCTGCGCGGCGCTGACCGTGCCGTTGAGTCTGGCGACGGCCGGAATCGGAATCAGCACGACGCCACTCGGCGGAACGGGGAACACGCGGCGCGGGTTGACGAGCCGCGTGCCGAGCGCGCCGTGGGAAACGCTGGTCTCCGTGCCGATGTAGGCCAGCGCGGTCTGACCCGGCGCCATGCCTTGCACCACCAGCCGCAGCGTGCCGCCGGTCACGGGCTCGCCCATGCCGCCGATGGTCGCGCGGCCGACGCTGGTGTCCGCGCCCTGACCGAAGGTGCCGAATTCGGCGGGGAAGACGAGGTGAGAGAGCTCGTTGTGCAGGCGGCGCGACTGGTCGAGGGCGACGCCGAAGCTGCCGGCGGCGGCGTCGATCACGGTCAGCGCCGGGTAGACGCGGTTGGCGAAATCGCCGGGAAACCACGGGGGGTACGTGAAGTTCACGTCGTGGTTGATGTTGTGCAGCAGGTGCGGCACGAGCGCGCGCGAGCCGTCGGGCGAGAGCGCGATGTCATCGAGGAAGCGCGGCTGTCCCTGGCTGCGCAGCGTCTGCTGCGGCACGGGGTTGAAGAACGGATCGAAGGGGTAGTCGTCGATGCTGATCTGGTCCGCGAGCGCGATGCCGGACGGCTCGCCGTTGGTGTCGAGCGTCACGTCGAGCACCGAGACCCACGGCGAGCGGTTGTGCGTCACGTACAGGCGCGTGCTGTCGGCGTGGATCGTGACCGCGCGCGGCTCGCCCAAGTCCGCCATGCCGTCGCGATCACGATCGGCGTCCGCGATCGTCTTGGAGGGCGGGAGATGGCTGAGATCCCACAGATACTCGTGTTCGGTGGCGAGCGTGAGGCTCGAGGTGCGGAACAGCTTGACCGTGCCCGAGCGCAGGGCGGTGACGGCGAAGTAGCGGCCGTTGGGCGCCACCGCGAGGCCGCAGGGCTCCGTGCCGACCTGTGTCAGCGTCGTGACCACGTGCTTGGTGGCCGTGTCGATCACGCTCACCGAGCCACGGATCGAAGCCGAGCCGAAGCCCGTGACGGAGTTCGCGTCGAGCGGGATGTTGCCGCGTTGGTTGGCGACGAACACGCGTGCGCCATCGTGACTGAAGCCCAGCGCGCGGGGCCGCACGCCGACCTGAATCTCGTGGGTCGCGACGCCGCCTGGGGCGTTGATCACGGAGACCGAGTCGTTGTCGCGATTGCAGACCCACACCTGCGAAGGGGCCGAGGGGTGCACGGCGACGGGCGAGGTCTGGACGTGCTGGGCCTGCGTGGCGGGGGCGAGCAGGAGCGCGGCGAGCGCGAGGTGGAGCGTGGTAGCCATGGAGGTCGGTCTTGGGAGCTGTCCCCCGCGCGGCTCGCCGGACAGCAGCCGGACGAACGACCGCACGGTGGCGCGGCGCGCTGGCGCTGCGGTCGGTGATCAAGGACCAAGGTACCCCAAGTCGGCCGTCTTGGGGGACGGCCCCCACGGTGCGTAGGCACGCTCCGACGGGCTGGGACCGGCCATGCGGCAGGCTCTTCCGGCGCCGCGCGCGAGCCGTCGAAAGTCCTTCCGCCAGCCGCCCGCACAGCGGCCCGCGGGCACCCGTCGGAGGGGGCGGAGCACTTGGCACTGGCGTTGCTGTCAGGAAAGCGCAATGGAATCCCTGAACCTGCGCGTGATGACGTCCGATCGCGGTGCGGTCGAGGCCCGTTCGACGTCCGATGCGGTGCGCCCCGAGGGCTCTGGCGAGCGCTTCAGCGAGGCGCTCGAACGCCGCCGCCAAGAGCGTCGCGAGCTGTGCGCGGAACGCCACGAGCGGCTGCGCAGCGAGCGCGGAGCCGAAGCGGCGCGCGCCCGCGAGCTGGAACAGTCGAGCGAGACGACGCGCGGCGAGGAAGCTACCGACGAGCGGGCGCGCAACGACGAACCGGTGCGCGAGCGCGCGCGGCCGCAGCAGCGCTCGCAGGCGGATGCGCGCGAGGGTTCATCGCGCGCGAGCGCCTCGAGCTCGGATGCCGCGTCGGGAGCAGCGACGCAAGCGCCGAGCGATGGCGCGCCGAGCCTCGCGGCGAAGGTCGAGCTGGAGGCCGTCCTCGAGGTCGTGGCGAAGTCCGCCGCGCCCACGTCCGCCGCCGCCACGTCGAACCCGCTCGCGCTGCCAGCGTCACCGACCTCCGCGGCGCAGCTCGGCCTCGAGCTGGGCGCCGATCTCGGCCTCGAGCTCGCGTCGGGCGACCTCGCGCTCGAAGGCGAGGCCGTCGCGACGAGCGCCATCGCCGCGAGCGAACCGGAGAGCGCCGCACCGCTCGCTGGGAAGGCTGGCTCCAAGGAAGGCGCGAGCGCGCCGCTGGGGCGCAGCGATGCGCCGCAGGGCGCGCTCGAGGCTGCGCTCGAGAGCAGTCCCGCGGCGCAAGCCCAGCCCAAGGAAGCGGCCGAACGTTCGGACAGGGCCGCGGCGATGCTGCGCCAGATTCGCGTGCACCTGCACCCGGGCCTGCGCGAGGCCCTGATCCAGCTCGAGCCGCGCGAGCTCGGGCGCATCTCGATCAAGGTCGCACTGCGCGGCGAGGCGGCGCACGCACAGCTGCGCGTGTCGAAGCGCTCGGCGCTCGAGGCGCTCGAGCGCTCGCTGCCGGAGCTGCGCGCCGCGCTCGAGCGCGCTGGTCTGGGCGGCGGCGACGTGTCGCTGCAGCTCGATCTCTCGGCCGACCAAGGCCGCGAAGAAACTTCCTTCGGAAGCGGTTTTGGCCGCTCCCGTCCCGCCGTTGCGCCGCTCCCGCGCGGGCTCGACTCCGTGCTCCAGCGCCATGTTCCGACTTCCGATGGCGTGGACACCTACGCCTGAAAACAGCAGGAAATCCCATGCAAATCCCCGGTATCAGCTCGCAAGACCCGCTCTCGCTCTCCGGCGGACCGCAGTCCGCGCTCGGCAAGGACGCCTTCATGTCGCTGCTCGTGACGCAGATGAAGAATCAGGACCCGATGGAGCCGACCAAGAACGAGGAGATGCTCGCGCAGCTCGCGCAGTTCCAGTCGCTCGAGGAAATGAGCGAGCTCAACGACAACATCGTCGGCCTCGCGGTGCTGCAGCAGTCGAACGCGGTGCTCGAGCAGCTGACGAGTTCGAGCGCGCTGATCGGCAAGGACGTGCGCTACGTCGACCCCGACACCGAGGTCGAGACCTGGGGCCGGGTCGACGCCGTTCGGATCGACGACGGCATCGCCAAGCTGCAGATCGGCGGCAAGAACGTGCCGCTCGGAAACGTCCTCGAAATCGGCGTGCCGCCCGCCCCCTGATTTCCGCTCCCTTCCCTCACTCTTCCCGCCCGCTCCCAACGCTCCCAGCACCCCACCATGCCCAGCGCCCTCTTTGCTGCCCTTTCGGGCCTTCAGGCCCACGAAAACTGGATCTCGGTCATCGGCAACAACCTCTCGAACGCCAACACGCCCGGCTACAAGACGGCGCGCGCGGTGTTCAGCGACCAGTTCAGCCAGACGCTGCGCTACGCGTCGCTGCCTTCGGGCTCGCTCGGCGGCCGCAACCCGATGCAGATGGGCCTCGGCGTGCAGCTCTCCGACATCGGCCGCGATTTCGATCAGGGTGCCCTCGCCGCCACCGGCCGCACCTTCGACCTCGCGCTCAACGGCCGCGGGCACTTCATGGTCTCCGACGGCTCGAACACGCTGTACACGCGCGTCGGCACGTTCGGCCTCGACGCCACGAGTCGGCTCGTCGACCAGCGCACGGGTTTCCGCGTGCTCGGCACCAACGGCCAGCCGATCAACCTAGATACGACTTCGCTGTATCCGCCGAGTCTGACGGGCTCGATCAGCTTCGCCGGCAACCTGCCCGCCACCATCACGGGCCCCTTGGCGCAGGTGCTCACGACGTCGACGGCCATGAAGGAAGGCACGGCCGCGTCGCTCACCGGCAGCGTGAACGGCAACTCGTTCAACGTGCCAGTGGGCGAGACGTGGACGATGGAAGTGATCGTCGACGGCGGCGCGCCGCAGGTGGTTTCGCTGGCCGGGCAAGCGAGTCCGTACACGGCGCAGGACATCGCCGACGCGATCAACGCGCAGACGAGCGGCGTGACCGCCACGGACAACGGCGGTGCGGTGCAGCTCACGACGGATCGCACGGGCGCGGCACGCACGCTGAAGCTCGCCTCGGGCACCAGCGGACAGGACCTCGCTTCGCTGCTGGGGCTCTCGCTCAACCAGGTGAACGGCGCGGAGAGCATCGCGACCACTGCAACGAGCCTCAATGCGCTGCCCTCGAACCTCGTCGACTATCAGAACGGGGACGTGATCGAGGTCGCGGGCGTCGATGCCGACGGGTCGAGCGTGCTCGCCTCGTTCGTGTATGGCGCGGGCAATGACGGCACCACGGTGGGGGACTTGATGACCTTCATCGACAACGCGTTTCCGAACAGCACGCCGTCGTTCAACGGCAGCACCGGTCAGTTCTCCATGACGGCCGACACCACGGGTCCGTCGAACCTCTCGCTGACGTTGCGCGACCAGAGCGGCGTCGGTCGCACGGATTGGCCGCAGCACGCCCTGATCACGACGACCGCTGGCACGGGCCCCGATCGGGCCACGACTTCGATCGAGGTGTTCGACTCGGCCGGTTCGTCCCACACCGTGACGCTCACGTTCGAGCGTCAGGACGACGGTTCGTGGAACGTCGTGCCGAGCTCGGGCGACGGCACGGTCTCTGGCCTCGTCAGCGGCCTGCGCTTCAACGCCAACGGCTCGATCGCCTCGCTGCCGGCGAGCTCGAGCTTCCAAGTGCAATTCCCCGGACAGAGCGCCCAGACGGTCACGGTCGATTTCGGCACGCCCGGCCTGTTCGACGGCGTCACGCAGTTCGGGCAGGCCGCGAGCGTGTTCGCGGACCAGCAGGACGGCTACGGCGTCGGCGAGCTCTCGAACATCAGCGTCAACTCCGACGGGGACATTCAGGGCTTCTACACCAACGGCCAGATTCAGGTGCTCGGCGAGCTCGGCGTGGCGACGTTCGTCAATGACAACGGCCTGCGCGAGGTCGGCAACAACCTCTGGGCCGAGACGCCGAACTCGGGCGTGCGCACGGTCTCGAAGGGTGCGCAGGGCAACGCCGGGCAAGTGACGGGTGGCGCGCTCGAGGGCTCGAACGTTTCGGTGGCCGAGGAATTCGTGCGCCTGATCGAAGCCCAGCGCGGGTTCCAAGCCAACGCGCGCGTGATCACCACGACCGACGAGGTGCTCGCCGAGCTGGTGAATCTGCTCTAGTCCGAGCTGAAACAGCCGCGGGCTTCTGCTTTCCCCGCGGCCACTTCGAGGCGCGGCGCCGTCCGACCCAGCGGGCGACGCCGCGCCGCCATGGACGCGCCTACGCTCTCGTGCGGATCCAATCCGCGCGGACACGGGCCAGGATGCTCGCGCTGCTTGTGCTACGGACCGAACGAGAGCCACCCGCGATGCGAGTCACCGTCTGTTCCCACCACGTCACGATCGACCAAGGTGTGCGCCGCGAGATCGCCGAGGCCGTGCGCACGGCGCTCGCGCACGTCGAGAGGCGCGTCGTTTCGGTGCAGGCGTTGATCGGCGACGACAACGGCCCCAAGGGCGGCGTCGACCAGCGCTGCGAGTTCGTCGCCAACTGCGCCAGGCTCGGCGTGCTGCGCGTCGAGGCCACCTCGACCGAGCTCGACAAGGCGCTCAGCGCGGCGCTCTCGAAGCTGCGTCGCGCCGTCGAGCACGCGGTCGATCGTCGGCGCGGAGAGCGCAAGGGCGCGCTGCCGCACCGGCGCACCTAGGTCGTCGGCGCTCCCGCGGCTGCGTCGGGGTGGGTGGCTCGACGCCGCCGCGCCCAGCCGCGCGCGTTGTCGCGGGACGTTTTTGCGCGCGTTCCCGCGCGCGTTCCCGCACAGGGGACGGCGGCGAGGTCGGCTCGCTTGCCCGCGGGGGCGTCCGCGGGCCCGTTTGGGGGGCGGCCGCG
>VGZD01000011.1 GCA_016872715.1 Planctomycetota bacterium | reverse complement strand
CCGATGGCCGCCGAGCTCGCGGCCCATCCGGCGGCGGCGCGCGCGCGCGTGCTGCGCCTGCGCGGTCGAATCTCGGAGTTCGTCTCGTTCCCCGAGGCCGGCTCGCTCCCCGCGCACTTCCGCGCGCTGCTCACGCTCGACGACGGCGGCCGCGTCTTCGTCGTGTTCCAGTCGTGCGTCGACTACGAGTTCGGCAACGGCGACTACGTGCACGTGGACGGGCTGTTCTTGAAGACGCTCGGCCGCGAGATCGCCGGAGCGTGGGTCGAAGCGCCGCTGGTGGTCGGGCCGCGCGCGCAGGTCTCCTATCCAGCGCTCGGCAAGGTCGCGAGCCTCGCGCGCAGCGACTGGGGCGACGATTTCGGGCGCTACGACGAGGTCTCGACCAGCGAGCGCGAGGAATACTGGCGCGTGGTGAGCTATGCGCGCGACGTCGAGCCCTCGGCGATCGACTGGAGCAAGGCGCGCCTGCTCGACGCGGCGGCGATGGCGGAGCTGTCCACGGATCCGTCGAGCTTCCTCGCGCTGCCGCTGCGCATCCCGCCCTGCCGCATTCAGGACATCTGGACCCAGCGTCAGCGCGAGAATCCCGCGCGCGTCGCGCAGCTCACCGAGGGCTGGATCGGCGCGAACGAGTGGCTGCGCACGCCCAATCCCGTGATCCAGTTCACGACGCTGCTGCCCGATCCGGGCTACAGGATCGGCAGCGAGGTCACCGCGCGCGGCTTCTTCGTGCGCATGAACCAGTACGAGGCGGTCGGCGGAACGCGCAAGGCGCCGGTGTTCGTGCTGCTGGCGCTCGAACCCTACACGCTGCCGAAGGAAAGCGTGTTCAGCACGGTGCTCTACGTCGTCGGCGGCTCGTTCGCCGCCATCGTGGCGCTGTTCTGGCACCTGCTGCGGCGCGATCGAGCCAAGGCCTCGGAGCTCGACGCGGAGCTCGCGCGGCGTCGGCGCGAGCGGCGCACCAAGGCGGCGGCCAAAGCGTGATCCGCGTCGACGTCGAGCTTCCCAACCACGCGGCGTATCCGGTCGTGATCGGAGCGCTCGCGCTCGACGAGCTGCGCGCGCACGCGCCCAGCCAGCCGTTTTCCATCGTCGATCTGCCGGTGTACGAGGCGCACGGAGCGTTGCTCGGGGCGTGCTCGTCGGTCGTGGTCGTGCCGTCGGGCGAGGCGGCGAAGGACTGGGAGACGCTCGAGCTGATCCTCTCGTGCATGGCGCACGAGTTGCTCGACCGCGATTCCGTCGCGCTGGTGTTGGGCGGCGGCTCGACCCTCGACGTCGGCGGGCTGGCGGCCTCGCTCTACCTGCGCGGCATCCGCAGCGTGTACTGCCCGACGACGCTGCTCGCGATGGTCGATGCATCGGTCGGCGGCAAGACCGCGATCAACCTCGCCGAGGGCAAGAACCTCGTCGGCACGTTCCACCAGCCCAGCGCGGTGCTCGCCGACACGCGCACGCTCGCGACCTTGAAGGACGAGCAGTGGCGCTCGGGGCTCGGCGAGGTCGTCAAGGCGGCGCTGGTCGAGGGCGAGGACCTGCTCTCGCTCGTGGAACGCAGCGCGGCGGCGCTCGCGGCGCGCGACCTCGCCGCCGTCGAGCCCGTGATCGCCGAGTGCGTGCGCGCCAAGGCGCGCGTGGTCGCATCCGACGAGCGGGAGAGCGGTCCGCGCAGGGCCCTCAACCTCGGCCACACCTTCGCGCACGCCCTCGAAAAGGTGGCCGGTTTCGGCTCGATTCCGCACGGTGTCGCGGTCGCGTGCGGTCTGGCGCTGGCACTCCAAGCGAGTGAGCGCGCGGGGCTGCTCGAGGATCGATCGCTGCGCGCGCGCGTCGATCGACTCCTGCGCACGCTGCGGCTCCCGCGTTCGCTCGGCGAGCTGCGCATGAGCCACGGCGCCCTGGCCGCGCGCGAGCTGCTCGACGCGATGCGCCACGACAAGAAGGCGCGCGCGGGTCGGCCGACCTTCGTGCTGCCGCGTCAGGCGGGCGCGCTCGAGCTCGCGGTGGTGCTCGACGACGCCACGCTGCTCGCGCTGCTCGCCTGAGTCCTAGCGCTCCGCGCCCTCGCGCGCCGGGAGCGGCGCCGCGAGGTCGGCGCATTCGCGCGCGTGGGACGCGTGTTCGTGGGATGCGTATTCGTGGGATGCGAGGGCCCGCACCTGCCGCTCGAGCACCTCGTAGCTCTCGCGGCGGGCGTCGATCACGCGCTGCGTTTCGAGCTCGAAGCGGCGGTGCTCGGAGCGCGCGCGACGGTCCTGTGCGAGCCACGAGGCCACGGCGCCGGCCGCGAAGGCGGCGGCGAGCAGGATCGCGAGCTCGACGGTCAGGATCGGCATGGCGCTCGGGGGCCCTTGGGGGGGCCGTCACGGAGGTTTTCGGACCGACCGGAGGGCGCCCCAAAGGCGCCGGGCGAGATTCTCGTCGAAGGCGCTTCGGGAAGCGCTCGCGGCGGTCGACAGCGCCCGCGGCGCGTGCTTCAATCCGCACGTTTGCGCCCCGGGATCGCCACCTGGGGGAAACGACCCTCTCCTCGGCTGCCGCCGCCGCGCTCTCTCCCCACCCCACCCCCATGCCGCGACGCGACGACCTCGAGTCGATCCTGATCATCGGAAGCGGGCCGATCGTGATCGGTCAGGCCTGCGAGTTCGACTATTCCGGAACGCAGGCCTGCAAGGCGCTGCGCGAGGAGGGCTATCGGGTCATCCTCGTCAACTCGAACCCGGCGACGATCATGACCGACCCGGAGACGGCCGATGCGACCTACATCGAGCCGATCACGGTCGCGGCGCTGACCAAGATCCTCGAGGCCGAACGGCCCGACGCGATCCTGCCGACCATGGGCGGGCAGACGGGCCTCAACACGGGCCTCGCGCTCTACGACCAAGGCGTGCTCGATCGCCTCGGCATCGAGATGATCGGCGCCCGCGCGGACGTGATCCGCAAGGCCGAGGACCGCGACATGTTCCGCGCCGCGATGACCAAGATCGGGCTCGGCAGCGCGCGTTCGGGCGTGGCGCACGACATGGTGGACGCGCGGCGCGTGATGGCGGAGATCGGCCTGCCGTGCGTGATCCGCCCGGGCTTCACCATGGGCGGCTCTGGCGGCGGCATCGCCTACAACGTCGAGGAATTCGAAGAGATCGCGGCGCGCGGCCTCTCGCTCTCGATGAACTCCGAGATCCTCGTCGAGGAGTGCCTCGCGGGCTGGAAGGAGTTCGAGATGGAGGTGATGCGCGACAACAAGGACAACGTCGTCATCGTCTGCTCGATCGAGAATTTCGACCCGATGGGCGTGCACACGGGCGACTCGATCACCGTGGCGCCCTCGCAGACGCTCTCGGACCGCGAGTATCAGGACATGCGCAACGCGTCGATCCGCATCATGCGCGAGATCGGCATCGAGTGCGGCGGCTCGAACGTGCAGTTCGCCATCAACCCCGACGACGGGCGCATGGTGGTGATCGAGATGAACCCGCGCGTGTCGCGCAGCTCCGCGCTCGCGAGCAAGGCGACGGGCTTCCCGATCGCGAAGTTCGCGGCCAAGCTCGCGGTGGGCTACACGCTCGACGAGATCCAAAACGACATCACCAAGTCGACACCGGCCTGCTTCGAGCCCACGATCGACTACACGGTGGTCAAGATCCCGCGCTTCGCCTTCGAGAAGTTCAAGGGCGCGGACGCGACGCTGACGACGCAGATGAAGTCGGTCGGCGAGACCATGGCGATCGGCCGCACGTTCAAGGAAGCGCTGCAAAAGGCGCTGCGCGGCCTCGAGACGGGACGGCCGGGCCTCGGCCTCGACCCGCGCGATCCGACCGAGGCGCTCGTCACCGACGAGGAGCAGCTCGTGCGCGCGCTGCGCGTGCCCAACCAAAACCGCATCCTCGCCGTGCGCGCGGCCTACCGCGCCGGGTGGAGCGCCGAGCGCATCCACGACGCGACCAACATCGACCCGTGGTTCCTCGAGAACATGCGCGAGCTCGTCGCGTTCGAGCGCGAGCTGTCGGGCGCGCTGCTGACGCCGGCGCTGCTGCGGCGCGCCAAGGTGCTCGGCTACACCGATCGCCAGATCGCGCTCGCGGTCGGCGCCACCTCGGAGCACGTGGCCGCGCTGCGCGACGAGTGGAAGATCCAGCGCACCTACAAGCTCGTCGACACCTGCGCCGCGGAGTTCGCGGCCAAGACGCCGTACTACTACTCCACGTGGGAGGACGAGGAGAGCGAGGTGCGGCCCTCTTCCGCGACCAAGATCGCGATCTTGGGCGGCGGCCCCAACCGCATCGGGCAGGGCATCGAGTTCGACTACTGCTGCGTGCACGCGGCCTTCGCCGTGCGCGAGCTCGGCCACGAGGCCGTGATGGTGAACTCCAACCCCGAGACCGTGTCGACGGACTACGACACGAGCAACCACCTGTTCTTCGAGCCGCTGACGCACGAGGACGTGATGGCGATCACGCGCGCGATCGAGCCTTCGGGCATGATCGTGCAGTTCGGCGGCCAGACGCCGCTCAACCTCGCCAACGGACTGCACAAGGCGGGCGCGCCGCTGATCGGCACGTCGGTGGAGTCCATCGACCGCGCCGAGGACCGCAAGTTGTTCGCGGAAATGATCCGCAACCTCGGGCTCAACCAGCCGGAGAACGGCATCGCCACCACGCCGGGCGAGGCCTTCGAGCACGCGCGGCGACTGGGCTATCCGGTGCTCGTGCGACCGAGCTACGTGCTCGGCGGACGCGCCATGGAGATCGTCTACGACGACGCCGCGCTCGACCACTACATGCAGAACGCGGTGCAGGCCTCGCCGGACCGGCCGGTGCTCGTCGACAAGTTCCTCGAGGACGCGCTCGAGGTCGACGTCGACTGCATCAGCGACGGCGAGACGGTCGTGATCGGCGGCGTGATGGAGCACATCGAGGAGGCCGGCATCCACTCTGGCGACTCGACCTGCGTGCTGCCGCCCCACACGCTCGACGCCGCCGTGCAGGAGGAGATCGCGCGCGCGACCAAGGCCATGGCGCGCGAGCTCAAGGTGATCGGCCTGATGAACGTGCAGTTCGCCGTGAAGGGCGACAAGGTCTACGTGCTCGAGGTCAACCCGCGCGCGTCGCGCACGGTGCCGTTCGTCTCGAAGGCCATCGGCGTGCCGCTCGCCAAGCTCGCCGCCAAGGTGATGTGCGGCAAGACGCTCCGTGAGCTCGGCTTCACCAGCGAGGTCGTGCCGCCTTACTACTCGGTCAAGGCGCCGGTGTTCCCGTTCAACAAGTTCCCGGGCACGGACATGCTGCTCGGACCCGAGATGCGCTCGACCGGCGAGGTCATGGGCATCGACGAGAATCTCGGCTTCGCCTTCGCGAAGGCCTTCGAGGCCGCGGGCATGAAGCTGCCGCGCAACGGCAAGGTGTTCGTGTCGGTGAAGAACGCCGACAAGCGCGCGATCCTCTCGGACGCGCGGCTCTTGTCGCAGATGGGCTACGAGCTGTGCGCCACCGAGGGCACGTACAACGCGCTCAAGAACGCCGGCATCAAGGCCACCCGCATCAACAAGATCCACGAAGGCCGCCCGCACGTGGTCGACGTGATCAAGAACCGCGAGATCAAGCTGGTCCTCAACACGCCGCTCGGCAAGCAGACGCGCTACGACGACAAGCAGATCCGCTCGGCCGCGATCATGGGCGGCATTCCCTGCATCACCACGCGCGCCGGCATCTCCGCCATCGTGCAGGCCTTGCTGGCGCTCTCCGGCGGCGAGTACCTCGTCCGCCGCCTCCAACACCACCACCGCCGCCCCGCCCCCCGTCCGGCGACCGCCGAGGTCTAACCGGATGGTCTGATCGGGCGGTCTGATCGGACGAGCCGGGAAAGGCCTTCCGCATCGCGGGGGCCGCGCACGCGGGTGCGCGGCCCCCGCGGCCTGTTTTCGGGGCTACATTGAGCTTCGGCGTGCGGCTGGGCGTGGGGCTCGGCTGGAGGCCCGTGGCGATGCGATTTCCTGGCCTGACCCTCGCGCTCTCGGGGGCTGCTCTCCTCGTCGGAGGGCGGCTCTTCGGTCAGTCCCTGCCGCCGGAAGTCGTGGTGGCGCTGGCGCCGGAGGAGGCCGCGGAGCTGGTGCGCGCGCCGCGCTGGCTGGCGCTGCGCGCGGGCGGCTTCGACACGCGCAACAACGAGCCGGAAGTGCCGCTCGACCTGCGCCGCGAGCGACGCGAGCGCGGCGGCGCCACGTGCTTCCTCGTGCAGTTCGATCGCGTCGTGACGCCACAGTTGCGCGCACGCGCGCTCGCCACGGGCGCTTCGCTGCTCGAGTACTTGCCGTCCAACGCGTTCCTCGTGCGCGCGACGCCGACGCAGCGCGCACAGCTCGAGCGCGTGAGCGAAGTGGCCTGGACCGGCGAGCTGCATCCCGCGTGGCGCATCGAGCCGCGCTTGCGCGAAGGTGCGCTCGATCCCGCACTCGCCGCCGTGCGGCACGAGCTCGTCGCGCTCGGCTTCCGGGGCGGCACGCGCGCCGCGCTCGAGCTCGCCCTGCGTCGACACGGAGCGAGCGCCACCGAGCTGGTCGAGGAACACGGACGCTGGATCGCGCGCTTGCGCGCGAGCGCGGCCGTGGCGCGGCGCATCGCGCGCGAAGATGCCCTGCAGTGGATCGAGGTCGAGGCGCCCGTGACGTTGCGCAACAACTCGGTCGCGTGGGTCGTGCAGTCCAACCACAACCAACTGACGAAGGTCTGGGATCGCGGCCTGCGTGGCGAAGGCGAGGTCATCGGGCACATCGACAACCCGATCTCGGTGCTGAACAACTGCTGGCTGCGCGATCCGGCGGGGACGCCGGTCGGGCCGACGCACCGCAAGGTCGTGTATCTCTCGAGCGCCGGCGCCGACGTGCACGGCATGCACACGGCCGGAACGCTCGCGGGCGATGCGCAGCCGGTGACGGGCTCGACGCTCGGCCGCGGCATGGCCTACCTCGCGAGGCTCGCGCACACGGACCTGCCGGTCGCATCCTACTTCTCGACGGCGACGCTGCACGGTAGCCACGGCGCGCGCGTGCACTCCAACTCGTGGGGCGTCGACAGCGTGACGTCCTACAGCGCGCTGTGCGCTTCGATCGACGCCTTCGAGTGGGCCAACGAGGAGCACCTGTCGGTGTTTTCGGTCTCCAACGGGGCGTTCGTGACCAGCCCCGAGAACGCCAAGAACGTGCTGGCGGTGAGCTCGACGGAAAATGGCGCGAATGCCGATCAGATCTGCTTCGGCGGACTCGGCCCGACCGCCGACGGGCGGCGGCGGCCCGAGGTGATGGCGCCGGGCTGTGGCGTGATCTCGGCGGCGCCGGGCACGTGCGCGACCGGCACGCTCAACGGCACGAGCATGGCGACGGCCGCGATCAGCGGCGCGGCCACGCTCGTGCGCGAGTACTTCCTCGATGGCTTCTATCCGAGCGGGCGCGCGCATGCGGCGAACGCCTTCGTGCCCAGCGGCGCGCTGCTGAAGGCGGTGCTCGTGAGCTGCGGCGAGGACGTCACGAGCGCGCCGGGCTATCCGTCGATGCGCGAGGGCTGGGGCCGCGTGAACCTCGACAAGGCGCTGCACTTCGTCGGCGACGAGTCCAAGCTCTTCGCGACCGAGCTGCGACACGCCGCGGGGCTTGGCACCGGAGCGACGACGAGTTGGACCGTGTACGTGCAGTCGAACGCGCTGCCGTTCGAGGTCACGCTCGCGTTCATGGACGCGCCCGGCTCGGTCAACGCCGCGATCGCGGTGGTGAACGACCTCGATCTCGAGGTGCTCGCGCCCTCGGGCGCGCTGTACCTCGGCAACGCCTTCGCCAACGGAGCCTCGACCATCGGTGGCGCGGCGGATCCGCTCAACAACGTCGAGCGCGTCGTCGTGCGCCAGCCGGAGCTCGGCGCGTGGACGATCCGCGTGCGCGGCGCGAACGTGCCGCAGGGTCCGCAGGGACTGGGCCTGTGCGCGACGGGCGACATCGCGACCGGCGGCAGCTCGACGCCGACCCGCTACTGCGTGGGCGGGCAGACGACGAACTTCTGCACGCCGCGCCTGCACACGTCGGGCGTCGCGCGCGCTGGCGTCGGCGCTGGCTTCACGCTCGCGGCGAGCGACGTCGAGGGCCAGCGCCAAGGCATCGTGTTCTACGGCACGAGCGGCCGCACGTCCGTGCGCTGGACCTTCCAGAGCTCGAGCTTCTGGTGCGTGCGCCCGCCGGTGCAGCGCATGACGGCGCAATCGAGCGGCGGGACGCTCGGCGGCTGCGACGGACTGTTCTTCACCGACTGGTCGGCGTGGGTGAGCGCGCGGGCGGGGGCGCTGGGTACGCCCTTCGGCCCGGGGGCTCTCGTGCAGGCGCAGGCGTGGTTCCGCGACCCGCAGGCGCCGGGTCAGGGCAACTTGACCGACGCGATCGAGTTCGTCGTGCAGCCCTAGCCGCCCGGGGCGGCGCGCGCAGGCTGGAGAACAATCCGACCCTCTGGCGCGTCCAAGGTGTTGGACCTCTCGCAACCGCGTCGGAATCGCAGGTCCCCACCCCATGCGCCGTACTCCCCACTTCGTCATCGCCCCGTCCGTCATCACGCTCGCCGCCCTCGGACTCGCTCCCGCCTTCGCGCAGGAGCTCCAAAAACTCCCCGACAACCCCCAGCGCGGCTGGACCTTCGAGGAGGCCAACGGGTTGGCGGCCGAACCGCGCTGGCTCTCGCTCTCCTACGCCGAGTTCGACACGTCGCGCGGGCTGCCCGCCATGCCGACGGACCTCGCGCTCGAGCCGCAGACCGAGGCGGGCTACTTCCTCGCCCAATTCTCCGGAGCGATCACTCAGGACCTGCGTGCGGAGCTCGCGGCCGCCGGAGCCGAGCTGCTCGACTACATCCCCAACTACGCGTTCCTCGTGCGCGGCGATGCGCGCGTGCGCGCGGCGGTGGCCGAGGTCGCGGCCCACGTGTGGACCGGCGACTTCCATCCGGCGTATCGCCTCGAGCCGCGGCTCCTGCTCGCGTCGCAGGATGAGTCGCTCGCGACGCTCGCACGCCCGCTCGTGATCAGCGGCTTCCTCGGCACGAGCCTCGACGTGCTCGCCGAGCAGGTGCGCGCGAGCGGCGCGACGATCGAGGAGAGCTGGGAGGAGTACGGCCGCTGGTACGTGCGCGCGAACTTCAGTCCGCTCGCGGCGCGCGCTCTCGCCCGCGCGCGCGACGTGCAGTGGATCGAGCCCGCGCCCGAGATGACGTTGCGCAACGACTCGATCGTGTGGGTCTTGCAGACGAACGTGTCCGGCAACACGCGCGTGTGGAATCAGGGAATCAACGGGCAGGGACAGGTGATCGGCCACGTCGACGGGCTGCTGTCGACGACCTCGTGCTATTTCTCCGATCCATCGGGCGCGCCGGTCGGCGCCACGCACCGCAAGATCGTGTACCGCAGCGGCAGCGGCACGTCCGACAGCCACGGCACGCACACGGCGGGCACGGCGGCGGGCAACGCACAGCCCGTCAACGGATCGACGGCCAATCGCGGGCTCGCGTACCTCGCGAAGCTCGCGCACACCGAGCTTCCGATCACGGGCTTCAACACGACCGGCGTCGCGCACGCCAACGTCGGTGCGCGCGTGCACACGAACTCGTGGGGCAACGACGGCACCACGGCCTACGACTCGCTGTGCAACTCGATCGACACGTTCCAGTGGAACAACGAGGACAACCTCGTGCTGTTCTCCACCACGAACACGTCGACGCTGAAGAACCCCGAGAACGCCAAGAACCTGCTCGCGGTCGGCGCGTCGCAGGACACGCCGAACGTCAACTCGTTCTGCTCGGGAGGAACGGGCCCGACGGCGGACGGGCGCCGCAAGCCCGAAGTGATGACGCCGGGCTGCAGCACCGTGTCGGCGAGCACCGGCACGTGCGGCACCGCTTCGCTCACCGGCACGAGCATGGCCTGTCCGTCGGCCACGGCCGCGGCGGCGCTGGTGCGCGAGTACTTCATGGACGGCTTCTATCCCACCGGTGCGGCCGTTGCGGCCAACGCATTCACGCCGACCGGTGCGCTCGTGAAGGCGGTGCTCGTCAACACGGCGCAGGACATGACGTCCATCACCGGCTATCCGAGCAATCAGGAGGGCTGGGGCCGCCTCAACCTCGACGAGTCGCTGTTCTTCTCGGGCGACGCCGCCAAGATGATCGCGATCGACGTGCGCAAGGCCCAAGGGCTCGTCACGGGCGCGACCTACGTACGCCAGTTCTTGGTGAACGCGAACACGACGCCGCTGGAGATCACGCTCGCGTGGCACGACGCTCCCGGCTCGACGAATGCCACCAATCCGGTCGTCAACAACCTCGACCTCACCGTGACGAGCCCGACGGGGACGGTCTATCGCGGCAACGTCTTCGCGAGCAGCTGGTCGACCAGCGCCGGCAGCGCCGACCTCAAGAACAACGTCGAGCGCGTGGCGTTGCAGGCTCCGGCCGTCGGCACGTGGAGCCTCACCGTCACGGCCACCAACGTGCCGACGCCGAATCAGGGCTTCGGCCTGTGCCTCACGGGCAACGTCACGGACGGCGGTGGGTCCAATCCGACGAGCTACTGCACCGCGGGCCTGACCTCGAGCTTCTGCGCGGCCGATCTCACCGCCGCGGGGATCGCGAGCGCGAGCGCCGCTTCCGGCTTCGTGCTCACGGCGACAGGCGTCGAAGGCAACCGCCAAGGCCTCATCTTCTACGGCATCACCGGCCGCCACGCCGCGCCGTGGGCGATCAACAACTCGAGCTTCCTGTGCGTGAAGTCGCCGGTCCAGCGCATGACGTCGCAGAACTCCGGCGGCAGCTCGGACACCTGTCAGGGCGTCCTCACGATCGACTGGAACGCGTTCCGCACGACGCGCCCCGGCGCGCTCGGCAACCCGTTCCTGTCGGGCCAGCTCGTGCAGGCGCAGGCGTGGTTCCGCGATCCCGCGGCACCCGGCACGACCAACCTGTCCGACGGACTCGAATTCACCGTGCGGCCCTGAGGCGCGCGTCGGTCCAGACGCATCGGTCCATTCGGGCGCGGGCGCGGCCAACGTCGGCCGCGCCCGCGTTGTTTGGAGGACCATGTGCCGAGGTCCGCGCGCGGTCGGCGCTTGCAGCCGCGCGCGCGGAGCGTTGGGATGGTGCCCCATGCAACCGCTCCATCGCCTCGGCGTCTGCTCGTGGTCGCTCCAGCCGACCTCCCCGGCGGACCTTGCTCACAAGCTGTCCAAGGTGGGCGCGCGTGCCTGCCAACTGCACCTCGAGGCGCTGCGGGAGGGCGCGTGGGACGCGAGCGAGACGTTGGGCGCGCTGTGGGGCGCGGGCATCTCGGTGCTGTCGGGGATGATGACCCCGCACGGCGAGGACTACTCCACGCTCGACACGATCCGCGCGAGCGGCGGGCTGCGCCCGAGCGCGCACTGGCCGAAGAACCTCGAGATCGCCAAGGGCGATGCGCGCGTGGCGCGTTCGCTCGGACTGGGCCTGGTGACGTTCCACGCGGGCTTCCTGCCCCACGATGAGCGCGACCCCGAGCGCGCAGTGCTGCTCGATCGACTGCGCCAAGTGGTCGACGTGTTCGCGGATCAGGGCGTCCGACTCGCCTTCGAGACCGGACAGGAGACGGCCGACACGCTGGCGCACGCGCTCGCCGATCTGGGTCGGCCCGCGGCTGGCGTGAACTTCGATCCCGCCAACATGCTGCTCTACGGCATGGGCGACCCGGTCGAGGCGCTGCGCATGCTCGCACCGCACGTGCGACAGGTGCACATCAAGGACGCGCGGCGCGCGCGGGTGGTCGGAACGTGGGGCGAAGAAGTGCCGTCGGGAACCGGAGAAGTCGACTGGAAGGCGTTCTTTGGCGTGCTCGTCGAGCGCAAGCTGTCCGTCGATCTGATGATCGAGCGCGAGGCAGGCTCGAACCGCATGGGCGACATCGTCACGGCTCGCACGCTCGTCGAAGCACACCTTCACCCGCGGAGGAACGCATGAGCACGCGCAAGATCGGTGTCGGCGTCGTCGGCCTTGGCTTCATGGGTCGCACGCACCTCGCGGCCTTCGCCGCGGCGGATGCGGCCGGTTTCGGCAACCAGCTCGTGGCCGTGTGCGACGCGGATCCCGCGCGGCGCGCGGGGCTCGCGGCCAGCGGCGGCAACCTCGACACGGGCGCGGGCGGCGAGCGCATGTTCGACGCGGCCAAGGTCGCGGGCTACGCCGAGCCCGCGCAGCTGTTCGCGGATCCGCGGGTCGAGCTCGTGAGCATCTGCACGCACACCACGACCCATGTCGACTTCGCGCTCGCGGCGCTCGCGGCGGGCAAGCACGTGCTGCTCGAGAAGCCAGTGGCGCTCGACAGCGCCAGCGCTCAGCGCCTCGCCGACGCGGCGGCGCGTTCGAAGGGACTGTGCATGCCCGCGATGTGCATTCGTTTCTGGCCCGCGTGGGCGCGCGCGCTCGCGGCCGTTCGCAGTGGCGAGTTTGGACCGACGCGCAGCGCGGTTTTCCGGCGCCTCGGCAATCGACCGGGCTGGAACGGCTTCTACGCCGACTACGAGAAGAGCGGCGGCGCGCTGTTCGATCTACACGTGCACGACGTCGACTTCGTGCGCGCCTGCTTCGGGGATCCCGCGTCGCTCGTCAGCACCGGATCGCTCGACCACGTCACGACGCTGTTCCACTATCCGTCGGGGCCGACGCACGTCGTCGCGGAAGGCGGCTGGGACCACGGTGACGGCTGGGACTTCCGCATGTCCTTCACGGTCGTGTTCGAACGCGCCACGCTCGACTACGAGTTCGCGCGCTCGCCGGAGCTCGTGCTCGTGAAGGAGGGCCAGCGCATGGCGCTCGATGTCGGCACGCTCAACGGCTACGACGGCGAGGTGCGCCACCTGCTCGCCGCGATCGCCTCGGGCTCGCGTCAGCTTGGCGCGACCGCGGCCGACGCCGTGGCGCACACCAAGCTCATCGAAGCCGAGCGACGGAGCCTCGCCACGCGCTCCGTCGTCTCGCCCTGACCGGCCGCGCTCATTCGAGGCGCCGCGCCGTCGTCTGCGTCCCGCGCTGCGTGAGCACGAACGCCACCGCGCGGCCGTGCTCCACCGTGAACTCGAACGAGACTTCCGAGTCCTCGGCGGACACGAAGCGGTCGCGTCCCTGATAGCGCATGCGGTGACGCTCGCCGTAGGGCGTGATGTACTCGAGCGTCTCGCCGCGCTCCTCGATGGTCACGCGCGTGCAGCCGAGGTAGTAGCCGCCGAGGTAGACCTCGCGCTGGCCGCGCGTGACGGGCAGGTCCACGATGCCCGGCTCGGGCAAGTCGAGAATCGCGCGCGTGAGACGGCGCTCGAGCACCGGCAGGTCCTCGGTGTCCGCGCTGCTCGCCAGCGTGATCGAGAGTTCGAGGTCGGGGTACCACGCGACGTGGAGCGACCCGCGCGCGCCGTTGGATCCCAGCGTCAGCGCCTCGTTGCACGCCACCGTCGAGCGCGCGAAGCCTGCGCAGCGCGACCCCTGCCGCGGCAGCGAGAGCGCGCCGACGCGCAGCTCGCGCAGGTTCGCGGCGCCGACGAGCTTGCCTTCCCCCAGACCGCGCACGAAGCGTTCGAGATCGACGAGCTGCGTGCGCAGCGGCGGCAACCCGAGCAGCTCGCGAGGCGTTTCGATCGGCGTGCGCAGCGTGGCGGAGGCCTCGCGCGGCTCGGCGCGCACTTCGAAGCGCGTTTCGTCGAGTCCAAGAGGTTCGATCACCTGCCGAGCGAGATGCTCGCGCAGCGGGTGCGCCGTGACGCGCTCGAGCAGCAGGCCAGCGAGCACGACGTTGCTCACGCTGTAGGCCGTGCAGGCGCCGGGGTCGGAGTCCAGCGTGCGCTGCTCGAGCCATGCGAGCACGTCCGCGGCGGTCGCGGGCTCATCGCGCAGGGCGAGCCAGTCGCTGCAGTCGGGGATTCCCGAGGCGTGCTCGACGAGGTGAAGCAGCGCCACTCGCTGGCCACCGAACGAGAGCTTGGGGAAGAAGTCCGTGAGCGAGGCCTGCAGCGCGAGCTTCCCCTGATCCACCTGCGCGAGCAGGCCCGTGACGATCAGCGGCTCGACCAGCGCTTCGCCATCGCGCGGGGCGAGCGGGCTCTCGATGCGCTTGAGCTCCACGTCGAGATAGCCGAGCCCGCGCGAGAGCAGCACGCCGTCGCGCGTTGCGATGCGCACCGACACGCCGGGCAGACCGGACTCCGCGATGGCCCCGCGGGCGATGCTCTGCAGCCGACCGGCGAGGTCGGCCGTCGGCTCCTGAACGAGGGCGACGGACAGCAGGGCGAGCGATGCGATGTGCGCGATCACGACGGACCTCCTTGGCGGGGCTGGGTGCCATGGGGATCGTGGGGCAGCGAACGCGCGCGCTCCCGTGCGGATTCCTGCGCAGTGCGGCCTAGTCGCCGCTCGCGGGTTTGCGGGCCGCGTCGAGCGCGGGGACCTCGTTTTCGAAGCCCCAGCCGCCGCCGAGGGCCTTGTAGAGCGCGATGGCGGCGACCGCGCGGTCCGTGCTCGCGCGCGCGAGCTCGCGCTGAGCCGCGAACGACGTGCTCTGCGCGTCGAGCACGGCGAAGAAGTCCGTAAGCCCGCCCTCGTGAAGGCTGGTCGCAAGTTGCTCCGAGCGACGCTCCGCCGCCAGCGAGTCCTCAAGGGCCCGCCATCGTTCGTGCGAGCTCGCGACGGCGACGAGCGCGTCTTCGACGTCGCGCAGCGCCAGGGCAAACGCCTGCTCGTGCGCGAGCAACGCCTGCTCCTGCTGCGCCGTGCGCTGTTCGATGCCGGCCTTGATGACGGCGCGTCGGAAAATGGGACCGGTCAGGGTCGGACCCGCCGTGAACGCGAGGCTGTCGCCCGAGAACATGTCCTCGGCGTAGCGGCTCTCCCAGCCGAACAGCGCGCCGATCGAGAGCCGCGGATACAGCTCGGTCATCGCCGCCGCGGTCATCGCGACCGAGCGTGCGAACTCGCGCTCGGTGCGGCGCACGTCCGGCCGACGACGCAGCAAGTCCGCGGGAATTCCCGCCGGGATCGCCGCGGGCGGATCGGGAATGCGGCCATGGAACGCGATGCGTTCCGCGCACGCTCCCAGAGGCTCGGCGAGCAGCAGCGCGAGCGCGTGAAGGCGCGTCGAGCGAGCGCGCTCGAGCGGGGCCATTTGTGCGCGCGTGTTCGCCACGAGCCCCGCGACGCGACTTGCCTCGAGTTCGCTCGAGAGTCCCGCTTCGACACGGCTCGCGACGAGCAGCACGGCCACTTCGTGCGATGCGAGGCTCGCTCGGAGCACGACCATCTCCCGCTCGATGCCGCGCAGCTCCACGTAGTTCCGAGCGACTTCGGCGACCAGTCGCTGCAACACTGCGCGCGCGTCTTCGAGCGCCGCGCCCCAGCTCGCCTCCGCTGCCTCGAGCGCCCGCGCGTTGTGGCCGAACAAGTCGAGCTCCCAGCGGGCATCGAAGCCCAACGAGTGCAGACTGTTGGGATCGGGCGGCAGGAACTGACCTCCCGCCACGGCCGTGCTGGGCTTGCGCCCGACCACGCCCACGCGCCCGTCCACGGACGGATCGTTCGAGTCGCGCTCCATCTCGATGACGGCGCGCGCCTCGCGCACTCGCTGCGCCGCAGCGCGCAAGTCTCGGTTGCTCGCGAGCGCCGCCTCCACCAGCGTGTTGAGCGTTGGATCCGCGAAACTCCTCCACCAGCGCTCGTCCTCGGCCCCAAGGCAAGCCGTCGCGGGCGCCGCGAAGCTCTCCGGCGCGGTCAACACCGGCGGTTCATAGTCCCCTCCCACGCGACACGCCGCGGCGAGCGCGACCACGAGCACCGCGCGCCTCACTGCTTGCCTCGGTCGCTGGGAGAGTCGATGAACACGTCCATCTGCTGCCCAACGTAGACGGGCAGCGCATCCGCGGCGAAGCTGTAGATCACCTGCAGCACGCGCGTGTCGATGCGCTCGAGCGTATCACCGGTGAGAGAGCGCTTGGGCATCACGTAGGGATCGACGCGCACGAACGTGAGCGGCGTCGCGAGCCGCGAGTTGCCGCGCACGAAGCCCTGCGCGCCCGCGCCCGGACGAAAGCGCCAAGCGTCGCTTTCGTCGATGTCGATGCGGACGTGGAGCACCGAGAGATCGCCGAGCAAGACGAGCGGCACGCTCGAACCCGCGACCGCGAACTCGCCCGTGCGCGCGCGAACCTGCAGGCAAGTTCCGCCGATGGGCGCGCGCACCGACAGCCGCTCGATTTCGACCTCGATGCGCTCGTTGGCCGCGCGCGCCGACGCGACGCGCGCTTCCGCCAGCGCGACGTCCGCCGACCACGCGCCTGCTCGCTGCTTCGACAAGTCGGCCTCGGCGGCCGCCACTTCCGCCTCGGCTCCTCGCACCGCGAACTGCCTTCGCACCAACTCCTCGCCGCTGAGCGCGCGCTTGTCGCTGACGGCTTCCGCGAGCGCGAGCTTGGCGCGCGCGTCCTCGAGCGACACGCGAGCCATCGCGATGCGCGCCTCGAGCGGCGGCAGGTCCTCCGCCCGCGGGAGAGCGCGCAGCCGCGCGACTTCGGCTTGGGCGATCGCGAGCTCCGCGCGGCGCTGGCCCTGCTCGGCCTCGAGCGCTCGCGCATCGACACGCAGGAGCAGGTCGCCTCGCTGGACCCTCTGCCCTTCGTGAACGGCGACGCCGACGATCAGCCCGGACACCGCCGCGCCGACGGCGACGTTCTCGCTGCACGCCTCGATGATGCCCGCACCGGCGATCTGGCGCTCGAAGGGCGAAGGCGCGGGCGCGGCGCTCGGCGGAGCAGCGGCCAGATCGCGGTCCGACGTGTGCACCGTGTACACCGCGGCGACCATGCCCACCGCGGCTAGGACCGGAAGCGCGTAAGTTCGGATGTTCATGGTGGCGAGTCAGTTCTTCGTGAAGGTCTCGACGCGCTCGACGCGCCCGTCGTCCATGTGCGCGATGCGGTCGGCGAACGAGAAGATGCGGGAGTCGTGCGTGACGACGATCAGGGCGCGGTCTTCGCTCGAGGCGACCTCCTGCAGAAGCTCCATCACCTTGTGCCCCGTCTCGTGGTCGAGCGCGCTCGTCGGTTCGTCGCACACGAGCAGCCGCGGCTCGTGCACGAGCGCGCGCGCGATGGCAATGCGCTGCTGCTGACCACCGGAGAGCTGCGATGGCAGGGAGCGAGTGCGCGACCCCAGGCCGACGCGCTCGAGCATCTCGCCCGCGCGAGCGAGGGCGGTTTTGTAGTGGAGGCCGAGGATCAGCAGCGGAATTGCGACGTTTTCGGCGGCCGTCAGCGTCGGCACGAGGTTGAGTGCTTGAAACACGAACCCGACGTTGCGGCCGCGCCATGCTGCGCGCTCTCGGTCGGACAGGCGGAGCGTGTCCTCGTGCAGCACGATGCACTCCCCCGCCGTGCGCTCGAGGATCCCCGCGATCACCGAGAGCAGCGTCGTCTTGCCGCAACCCGACGGTCCGACGAGCATCGTCATCTGGCCGAGCAGCACTTCGAGATCGAGGCCGCGCAGCGCCTGCACTGCGTTCTCGCCTTCGCCGAAGGTCTTGGTCACGCCGCGGCACGAGACGGCCACGCGCGTCGAGAGCGTCGTTTCCATGGCGCTAGCCCTTGAACACCACGGCCGGCTCGAGGCGCAGCACGCGTTGGATGGAGATCGCGGCCGCGATCAGGCAACAGACGAGGATCGCCACGCCGCCGAAGACGGGCACCTGCCACGCCATGTGGAACGCGAGCTTCGAGTCGTGCAGGAGCTGTCCCACGACGGCCGTCACGCCGACGCCGAGGCCAAAGCCGATGAAGGCAGCGAAGAGAACTTGCGCGAACACCATGCGCAGGAGCAGCCGGTTGCTCGCGCCCATGGCCTTCATCGCGGCAAAGGCGCGCTGGTTTTCGAGGATGAAGTTGTAGAGCAGCTGGCCCGAGATGAGCACGCCGATCACGAAGCCGAGGGCGATGGTGATGCCGAAGTTCGGGAGAATGCCCGTCTTCGAGAGGATGAAGTCCATCGAACGTGCCTCGTAGTCGTCGCTCGTGTCGGCGCGCAGGCGCGTGGTTTCCTCGACTCGTCGCGCTACCTCTTTGGGGTCGAGACCGGGCTTCACGCGCGCGAGCACGTAACCGAGCAATTTGCGCTCCTGCGGCGCCATGCGCAGCGCTCGGGTGTACGTCGTGTACACGACCGGATCCCAGAAGAACTCGCGCGTACGGCGAAACGAGCCCATCACCACCGTCTCGTGCTCGTTCAGGTCGATGCGGTCGCCGACGCGCAACGCGCGCGGCCCCTCGTCACCGACGCCGCGCCGCAGGCGCAGCCCGTCGTCCATGTCGCGCGCGTCGACGAGGATCGCGCGATCGGCCTTGAGGAGCTCGAGAGTGCCCTGCTCCATGATCGGCGGACCGCCGGTGAGCGTCGCGTCGTCGAGGCCGATCATGCGCACGACGACGCGCGTGCCATCCTGCAAGCGCGCCTGCACGTAGGACTTGTAGAGCGGCACGGCCCACTCGATGCCCTCGACGCCGCGCACCTTGAGCAGCGCGCTGTCCTGCATCGCCTTGCGGTCCTCCGTGAATTCGATCTGCGGATCCATGATCCACAGATCCGCTTGACCGGTGTCTCGGATCCACGAGCCGGAGCGGCGCGTGAACCCGGCGAAGATCGAACCCTGCTGCGTTATCAGCAGCGTGGCGAAGGCGAGGCCAGCGACCAGCCCGAGGTACTTGAGGCGGTCGCCGACCAACATGCGCAGGGCGATTCGGATCATCGCGCGCTCCGCTTGGCGCCACGCTCGACGCACATGCCCGTCAGCACGGCTTCGATCATCGCTTGCGTGCGCCGCCGCATGGGCCGCCATGGAAACCACGAGTTGCCGCTGAAGTTGATCTCGATCGCGGCCACGCCGTGCACGGCGGCCCAGAACGTCTCGGTCACCAGCTCGGCGTCGCGAAACTCGGGCCGCATTCGCCGCTGCGCGATCGCCTGCTGCGCGGCGAGCTTCAGGAAGGCGTGTGCGTCGCGGCGCGGGTCGCCGCGGCGCTCGAGCGCGCGCTCGTCGTGATCGTAGGGCGAGCGCTGGAGGAACAGCAGCCGGTAGCTGTGTGGGTGCTTGAGCGCGAAGGCGACGTAGGCGCGCCCCATGCGGCGGATGCGTTCGATCGGGTCCGCGACGCGAGCGAGCGGTGCCAGCGTGCGCGTCAGCCAGTCGAAGTCCGCCAGACACAGCGTGCGGATCAGCTCCTCCTTGTCCTCGAAGTGCAGGTAGATCGCACCGGGCACGTAGTCGATCGCCGTGGCGATCTTGCGCAGCGTGACGGCCTCGAAGCCGTGCTGGGCGAAGAGCTCGCGCGCGGCCTCGAGGATGCGCTCGCGGACCTGCTGACGTTCTCGGGCTCGACGATCGGAGGAGGGCATGGGCGGTGACGGTTGTTCAGATTGTGAACAGCGTTCAGTAACCGATGCGGCGCGCCGATGCAAGACGCGCCAGTGCGCAGTGGCGGCCAGCGGGCCTCCCGCGCTCATGGCGGGGGTCGAAGCGGCCCTCGAGCGCCTCGGAGCGCTCGCTCAGCGCCGCGCGAGTCCCTCGAGCAACTGCTCGATGCGGCCGAAGGTGCGCTCGCGGTCGAAGCGCTGCATGCGCTCGAGTCCCGCCGCCACGAAACGGCGCGCGAGGGCCTCGTCATCGAGCAGCCGCGCGATGGCCGCGCGCAACGCCGCGTCGTCCCGCAACGGAACGAGCAGGCCGTTGTGCTCGTGCTCGACGACCTCTGGATTGCCGCCGATCTTGGAGCAGACGATCGGCGTGCCGAGCGCGCTGACTTCGAGCAGGGTATGCGACAGACCCTCGTACTCGCTGTTCAGCACGAACACGTCCGCCGCGCAGATCAGATCGGGGATGCGCTCGTAGGGGACGTTGCCGAGAAAATGCGCGCGCTGCTCGAGCCCGAGCTCGCGCGCCAGCGCCTTCCAGGGCTCGAGCATGTCTCCGTCGCCCGCCACGATCAGTTCGACGTCCTCGGGAAGTCCCCGCAGCGCTCGCAGGATGCCGTCGACGCGCTTCCACACCATGAGTCGGCAGATGGTGAGCAGGTAGCGCTTTTGGGGGCTCAGGCCTTGCCGCGCGCGCGCACTCGCGCGAGCGTCGGCGGCATCGGCGGCCTTCGGTCCGTGGTAGGCGTTGTAGACGAGCTCGACCTTGCGTTCGGGAACGCCATAGTGCTCGATCGGAATGCGCCGCAGGAAGTCGCTGCACGCGATGAGCTGATGACACCAGCTCCACCAACGCCGCTGCGCTCGCCGCGCGAGCGACACCTTCCACCCGTACTGCTTGCCCTCGAAGGTCTCGATGTCGTCGCCTTCGATCCAGCCCTTGCGGTGGCTGATCTCCCAAACGCCGTCGACCATCAGGCGGATCATCACCTTGCGTCCAGCGAGGCGCGCCGCGGCCACGTGCAACAGCGCGAGATGTTCGTTCACGTACACGACGTCGGCCTTGCGCGCTTGGAGATACGTGGCCCACGCCGCCTTCAGGTAGCGCACGAGCAGCGGTCCGCGCTCGATCGCGACGACGCGAAACGGGTAGCCCTGCGGACGCGGATCCGCGCAGAAGGCCACGACCGTCACTTCATGCCCGCGACCGGCGAGGAAGCGGCCGAGGCTCGGCACGTACACGGCCGGACCGCCGAGATCCGGCGGGAAGATTGGTGAGGTGACCAGAACGCGCATCGGCGCGGCGAGCATATCCCTTGGGCGAGCGCACTTCCCGTGCTCGGAGTGCGCACGCCGCGCGTCGCGCGAGCGGGAAGTCGCCGCGGGCGCGACGTACCATGCGCGGCCGATGTCGCCGCACGAAGACGTCCCTTCGCCGCAAGCTCCCCAGAGCCTGCTGGCGCTGCGCGAGCGCTACGACGCGGTGCTGTGCGACCTGTGGGGCGTGGTCCACAACGGCCAGCGCCCGTTCGCGAACGCCGTGCGCGCGCTCACGGACTTCCGCGCCGCCGGCGGCCGGGTGATCTTGCTCACGAACGTTCCCAAACCGCGTGGGGTGATTCCACGCCAACTCGATCGCATCGGCGTCGCGCGCGAGGCGTGGGACGTCATCGTGACGAGCGGTGACGCGATTCGCGGCGAGCTCGCCGGTCGCGCGCCCGGACCGATGCACTTGATCGGTCCGCGCGCCGACAGCGTGCTGTGGGACGGGCTCGGCCTGCAGCTCGCGGCGCTCGAGAGCTCCGCGTTCGTGTGCGTCACGGGTCTGGGTAACTTCGATTCCGACGAACCGGAGCACTACCGCGAGCGCCTCGCGCGCGCCCGTGAGCTCGACCTCGAGATGATCTGCGCGAACCCCGACGTCGTCGTGCGCCTCGGCGAGCGTCTGCACTGGTGCGCGGGCGTTCTCGCGCGAGATTACGAGGCCATCGGCGGTCGCGTCGTCATGGCCGGCAAACCGCACGCCCCCATCTACGCGCTGGCCTTGCGCGAGCTCGAAGCGCTCGTTGGAACTCGCGTCGACCGCGCGCGCGTGCTCGCCATCGGTGACGGCATTGGCACCGACGTGCGGGGCGCCAATCGCGAGCGACTCGACGCGCTGTTCATCGCCTCCGGAATTCACCGCGACGAGGTGCGCACCGACGGCGCGCTCGACCTCGTCGCGACGGCTCGCGCGCTGGCCTGCGAGTCCGCGCACGCACGCTACGCGCTGGCCGAGCTGCGCTAGTTTCGACTCCGCGCCTCGCGCGGCGCTCCGCTCAGGGCGCGACGACCGGACGGCTGCGGGCACGGAACAGCACGAGCCCGAGCGCGATGGCGGCACCGAGCAACGCCAGCCACAAGCCGTCGCGCAGCGAGGCGGGTTCGTACGAGAGCTCGATCACATGGTGTCCCGCGGGCACGTCGAGCGCCATGAACGCCGTGTTGGCGTCGAGAATCTCGACCGCAGCCCCATCGAGCGTCGCCTGCCAACCGGGGTAGCGCGAGAGCGCGGCCACGAAGTAGCGCGGCGAAGGACAGTCGACTTCCAAGCGCACGCGATCGGGCGTGTCGAGGGCGAGCGAGAGCGTGCCGGGCAAAGCTGCATCGGCGACGGCGCCGCGCTTGCGAGGCTCGAAGCCCTCGGGCACCTGCGGACCGACGATCACCGTGTCGTAGGGATCGACTTCGGGCTCGACCGTGCGGAAGAGCGCCTTGCGCGGCCCGGCGCGCACTTCGGCGTGGGGTGCGAGCCAAAAACGGCCGCGCGAACGCGTGAAGCGATACAGGGACAGACCGGGGAAATGGGCGACGCACTCGACTCCCTCGCGCGTTCCCTCCCAGCGCGAGCCGGGCCCGCCGTCGCTGCCCGACGGCAGCGCGACATGCGTCACGCCCAGCACGGCGAGCGCGTGCTCGCTCGCCTTGGTCGCCACCTGCCACGACGTGCGCGGTTCGACGAGCAGGCCGTAGAGCCGGTTGTATTCCGCGATGCCGAGCGCGTCGTAGGAAGTCGGCAGCGACAGTCCGTACATCAAGTTCGCGTGCGGCGGAATTCCGAGCGGATCGACGAACAACACGCGCTCGCCCGCCGTCTCGCGTGCGAGGATCTCGATCGGCTCCGTTCGCGGATAGACGAGGCGCTCCTGCACGCTGATCTGGTACGGGCGCAGGACCTCGACCGTCTGCGAGGCGAGCATCAGCGCCAGCGCGAGCAGCGCGAGTGGCCGAGCGCGCGGACTGGCGGCGAAGAGCAGGACGAGGATCGCCGGGGTGGCCGCGAGCGAGCTCGCGACGATCCACATGATGTGATCGAACGCATGCGCCTGCGCGGCGAGGTCGTCCGCGTCCGTGACCGCGGTCGAGAGCTGCTCGAGCGCGGCGCGGCACGAAAACAGCAGGGCGAGCAGACCGAGCGCCAAGGCAATCGATGGGATCGTGCGCGGTGCCTCCGCGCTGGACACGCGCTGCACGCCGTGAGCGGCGAGCACGGCGATGGCGAGTGCCCATGCTCCTTGGCTGACGTAGCTCGGAATGAAGCCGAGGCCGAACGCCGTGGACGCTCCGCTCGCGAGACCGAAGACGTCGTGGGCCCACAGCGGCCACAGGAGCGCGGCGAGCGCGAACGACACGGTCTTGCCCGAACGCAGCGCGGCGGGAAGCGCGAGCAGCGCCAGCACGAGCGCCAGCCAGCTCGTGTAGCCCAAGTTCGCGATCTCGTAGTTCGGCGTCGGGCGAGCGGGATCGACGAGTGCGCGATCCACTGGCGTTCCGAGGTAGTCGGAGAACACGTAGCGCGGCCAGTGCGCGAGATCGAGCGCGACGTGCGAGGTCGATTCGAGGCCGAAGGCGCGCGGGCTGTGCTGTACGTACTCGAGAAACGGCAACACCAGCGGCATCGCGAGCAAGACAGAGGCGAAGCCCAGCGCGGCGAGGCGCGCTCCGAGTCGCAGCGTCGCTGCCGGGCGTTCGCGCAGTGCGGGCAGCAAGCGTGCGAGCGTGTAGGCGATGACGCTCGCTGCTCCGAAGAACAGCGTCTCCGGATGACCGGCGTAGGCCATCGCCACGAGTGCGAGCACCAGACCGATGGACCACTTGCGCAGACCGCCGCCGCTCACGAGCTTCTCGACGCACAGGAGCACGGCGGGAACCCAGGCCGCGACGCCCGCATGCGGATAGGCGATCAGCAGCGCGTTGTGACCGCTCGCTTGGAATGCGATCGCGCCGCACGCGCTCGCCGTGCGCGAGAGACCGAGCGTGCGCAGGAACAGCAACAGCGCCGCGCCGGCGACCCAGCTCTTCAGGAACGCGCTCGCGAGCAGCGCCCACTTCAGCGGGAGCACGTAGAACGGCAGGCTGAACACGGACAGCACCGCCGACTGGAAGTTGGCCCAGTGCGGCACTCCGCAGCCGTTGTTCGGATTCCACAGCGGAAATCGGCCCTGCGCGAGCTCGGCGCGCGAGAACTCGTGCCACGGCACGAACTCGACCACGGGATCGGAGAGCAGTTGGTTGCGCGGCAGCCAGTGCGCTTGCGCGGAGAGCACCGGATGTCCCTGCAGCAGGTCAGCCGTCGTGAAAACGCGGTCACGAACGCTGAAAAGCGGCTCCCACAACAGCACGCCTGCCACCAGCGCCGCCACGCAGGCCGCCAGCCACACGTCCCGCTTCGCCTGCGCGTTCACCGACTCATCGTAGCGCGCTGGAGCATCCCTGAGCCCAGCTCGATTCAGCGCGCGCTGGTTCCGCGCCCGAGCGCTGATACCCTGCGCGGATGCTCCAGCGCACGGTGCACCGCACGGGACTCGTCGGCTATCGATCGAGGGAACTCTCCGCCGTCGGGGTCCCGCACCTGTTCACGACCCGCATCGGGCTGGGCGGCGCGCCGATGGACCTGCGCGAGAGCGAGGGGCTCGCGCTCGACGCGTTGCGCGAGCTCGCGCTCGCCCCGAGCGGCGCACGGCTGCTCTCGATGAAGCAAGTGCACGGCGCGAGCGTGCACGAGCTCGGGGCGGCCCTCGGCGCACTCGAAGGCGACGCGTGGACGAGCTCGCGCGCGGATCTGCTCGCGCTCGTCTACACGGCCGACTGCGTGCCGGTGCTCGTGTCGAGCGCGGACGGTTCGCGCGTCGCCGCGATCCACGCCGGCTGGCGCGGACTCGTGGCCGGCGTGATTCCCGCGGCGCTCGAGCGCCTCGGCGTGCGTGCGGCGGTGGCCGCGATCGGTCCGTGCCTGTCGTTGGAGAGCTGTGAGATGGGGCCCGAGGTCGCGGAGCAGTTCGAGCGCGCCGATCTCACAGCCGCCGTCCACGCGCGTTTCGGAGCACGACCGCGCATCGATCTGCGCGCCGCGGCGCGCCTCCAGCTCGAACGCGGCGGTTGCACGCGCATCGACCTCTCGGATCGCTGCACCTATCTCCACGCCGACGAGTTGCCCTCCCATCGGCGCGAGGTCACCCACGGCGGTGCCGCGCGCTCAGGTCGCATCGGCGCGTTCATCGCCGCACGACCGACGTAGCACGCCCTGTCCAGAAAGCGGCCGCACGCGACGAAAGGCGAGCGGTCCGGCGCAGCGCCGAGCGCTCTCAAGGCTCGAGCTTCACGTCCCAGTACGCGTCGCTCACGAAGCGCGACCAGCTCTGACGCACGCGGCCCACCGGCACTTCGAGGATCGGCGACCAGCGCGGCTTGACCGGCAGCTTGAGGAGCCGCATGCCGGCCTCGTCGGGCGTTCGATCACGCTTGCGATGATTGCAGTCCGTGCAGGCGAGCACGCAGTTTTCCCACGAGCTCCGGCCGCCGCGCGCGCGCGGGAACACGTGATCGATCGAGAGTTCCTTGGTGCCCGGGCGGCGACCGCAGTACTGGCAGCGGTTGTCGTCGCGGCGAAACAGGTTGCGGCGGCTGAACGACGCGGCCGGGTTGGGTTGGCCGCCGAATTGGGTCAGCACCACGATTTCCGGCACACGAATGCGCAGCTTGACGGTGCGGATGGCGGGCTCGTCGGGCGGAACCGCGAGGCTCACCCAGCTCTCGAAGCCGTGCAGCTCGTAGTTCTCGGGCACGACGGCCTTCGCCGTGCCGTTGCACATCAGTCGCAACGCGTCGAAGGCCGTGGTCGTGTGGATGGCGAGCCACGACGAGTTGAGCACCAGCGCTGGTTGCGTGAGAACGCTGGCGGTGCCCATGGCCGTTTGAGACTAGTCCGGCCGTCGGAGAATGCAAGTTGGTGACCCGCCGCGGCGCGGCGCGGTCGGTTCACAACGGTCGCGAATTCGCGGGGCCACGACTGCGCTTCAGGTCTGGGCGGCGTCGGCCGTGATGGCGGTCTGCGCCGAGCAGCGCTCGCCCTCGATCGCCATCAACATCTCGCGCGTGACGTCGCCGGTGGGATACTCGCCCGTGAAGCACGCGTTGCAGAACTTCTCGAGCTTCGGATTCCCCGCGCGCGCGGCCTCGTTCATCGCGTCGCGGTCGAGGTACACGAGGTGATCGACGCCGATCTCGCGCGCGATTTCCTCGGTCGAACGATTGGTCGCGATGAACTCGGTCTTGGTGGCCATGTCGATGCCGTAGGGGCAGGGACTCACGAGCGGCGGACTCGTGACCGCCATGTAGACCTTGCGGGCACCGGCGTCGCGAGCCATCTGCACGATGCGCTTCGAGGTGTTGCCGCGCACGATCGAGTCGTCGACGAGCAGCACGTCCTTGCCCGCGAATTCGAGCGGGATCGTGTTGAGCTTGCGGCGCACGGAGTTCGTGCGCGCGCCTTGGCTCGGCATGATGAACGTGCGGCCGATGTAGCGGTTCTTGACGAGTCCCTCGCGATAGGGAACCTCGATCGCCTCGGCCATCGCCATGGCGGCCTCGCGCGAGCTGTCGGGGATCGGGATGACCGCATCGGGCACGGGTGCGCCCGAGCGCTTCCACTGCTCGCCGAGCTCCTTGCCGAAGCGGCGACGCGTGCGGTACACGGAAATATCGTCGAGCATCGAGTCCGGGCGTGCGAAGTAGACCCACTCGAAGATGCACGGCCGGTGCGGCTTGTCGCCGAGCTTGCGCTGGTGGATCGTGCGGTCGACGTCGACATACACGCATTGACCGGGCCCGATGTCGAGCGTGCGGTCGTAGCCGTTGACGTCGAGCACCACCGACTCGCTCGCGCAGGCGTAGCTCGTGCCCTGCTCGGTCTGCTTTTGGCCGAACACGATCGGCTTGATGCCGAACGGGTCGCGGAAGCACACCATGCCGCCGTCGGCGAGGATCGCGACGACCGAGTACGCGCCCTTGACCTTCTCGTGCACGACCTTCACGGCCGCGAACACGTCCTCCGGCGTCGGCTTCTGGATCGGCTTCACGCGGTCCGCGAGCGCGCGCGCGAAGACGTACAAGATCGCCTCGACGTCGCACGACGAGCCCAGCCGCACGCCCTTGTGCGCGAGCCGCTCTTTGAGCTCGAGGAAGTTCGTGACGTTGCCGTTGTGCGCCATGGCGATGCCCATGGGGAACACCATGTGGAACGGCTGCACGTCCTCGTCCGAGCCGACGCCGACGGTCGGATAGCGCACGTGGCCGACGCCGAGCGGCCCGCGCAGGCGCGCCATGTTGCGCTCGTTGAAAATGTCGCGCACGAGCCCGAGGCCCTTCTTGACGTGGAACTTGTCCGTGAAAGTCGTGATGCCCGCCGCGTCTTGGCCGCGGTGCTGCACCGCGAGCAGGCCCTCGTAGATCTCGAGCGCCACGTTGCTGCCGTTGGGACCGTAGATGCCGATGAAGCCGCACATTCGAGCGTCGCTCTCCCGGTGGAAGGAGCGCCAGCAGGGTACAGCTGGCGCGGGCGTGAGAGTCTAGCGAGGCCGGACGCCGCTCCATGCGCGGATTCGGCTCTCGGCGGCGCTTTCGCAAGCCCCGTCCCGCGCCCGAGTTGGAACGTCAGGGCCGCCGCAGGAACTCGATGTAGCGCGTGCGAGCCGCACCGAAGCCCGCGCCGGACTCGATCTGCGCCACGAAGTCGAGCGCGCCCCGCTGGAGCGCTCGACGCTCGGCGAGCACGGCTTCGCGCTGGAAACGGTCGATGCCGACGGTCGGCGGCGGGTCGTCGCCCGCGGCGAGCCAGCGATAGGCGGGCAGCGGGTAGCTCCCGTAGGCCGCCAGCGGCGCGTGGAATTCGATCCATGGGTCGTCGTCGGTGTTGACGCGCTCGGCGTGCTCCTCGATGCGCGAGAGCGTCGCTTCGGAGGCGAAGCAGCAGCCGAGCAGCTCTTCCGCGGACTCGATCCCGACGTCGGCGAGCAGCGCGCGCACTTCGCGCTCCTCGAGTCGCTCCGCGACGCGCAAGAGCTCGATCTCGAGTGGGCCTTCGCCGCCGAGCAGCAGCATGTCGTAGCCCGTGACCCACGCCGTCGCGTGCGGGAACACGCGCCGGAACGTGCGCACGATCCCGGCGATGTCGCTCGGCGCCAAGTCGTACAGCGGAATCCACTGCGACATCAGCCCCAGCGGCGCGAGCCGCGCTCGGGCGAGCCGGTAGTACTCCTCGGTGTACAGATAGGCCGAACCGCTGACGCACGGGTCGATCGGATCGGCCGAGATCACGTCGAAGCGCTCGTGCGTGCGTGCGAGCCACGCGCGACCATCGTCGGCCACGATGCGCACGTCGTCGCGTTCGTGCAGAGCACCATTCCAGGCCTCGAAGCACCGTGCCGCCTCGATCACGGCCGGACTGATCTCGACGACGACGAGCTCGCCGCCGCAGATCGCCATCGCCGCGGAGGTCATGCCCGTGCCCAGCCCGATGCACGCGAGCTTGCGCGGCTGTGGATGGGCGAGCGTCGAAATCGCGCCCAACAAGTACTGCAACCGTCGATCGATGAAGATCGAAGACGCCACGGTCTTGCCGTTGACGCGCAAGTTGCGAATCGGCTCGGGCTCGCTCGCGTCGAGGAACTCCTGCACTTTCGCGCTCGAAGCGGGGGCATCGGCGACGAACACCGTGCGAAACTGCTCGCGTGAGCCCGGTGGCTCGCCCGGTAGGAATGCGAACAGTGCGCACAGCGCCGCGGCCAGTGCGCCGAACCGGACGAGCTGCCCACTGCCCTCGGCGCGCGCCGCCGCGCCCCACAAGAGCCACACGCCCGCTGCGATCGGCAGCGCGCAGGCGACCACGAACGAGCCGCGCAGGCCCAACTGCGGGAGCAGCACGAACGACGCGAGCAGCGAACCGAGAATCGAACCGAGCGTGTTCCAGAAGTAGACGCGCCCCAGCGCCGCGCCGAGCTCCGCGCGCGCGCCTCGCACCCAGGCGAGCGCGAGCGCGAAGAACGCTCCCGAGAGGAACGTGGGCACGGCCAACAGCTTGCTCGAAAGCTCGACGGCCAGTCGCAGATAGCGCGACGGCGGATACTCGCTCACCCACTCGCCCGCTTCGAGCAGCGCGAGGTTGTCGGGACCCAAGAGCAGGTCTTCGCCGCCCGCTCGCGCACGCAGCGCCACGATGCCCAACCCGATCGACAGCGCGAACGCGAGCGCGAGCACGCCGAGCACCGTCGCGGGTTGGCGCGTGCGCTGCCCTAGGTGACCGCCCGCCGCCCCTCCGGCCGCGAGGCCGAACAGAAACACGGCCACGACCGCCGCGAACACGTACACCGTCCCGCCGAGCAGCGAGTGCAGCAAGCGATTGGCGAGCACTTGCAGCGCCAGAGAGGACGCACCCAAGATCACGACCGCGCCCAGCAAGGGAACGCGCGAGGGCGGCGCGGCCGTGGGGGCCGATTCGGCTTGGGTCTGGTCCGATCCACCGCTCGTCTCGCCGCGCGCGAGCGCCGCGGCGAACAGCGCGACGGCGAGATTGCCCGCGAGGGCCACGTGCGTCGTGCGCGTGAGTCCGAGCTCGGGAAGCAGCGCATAGGCGGCGAGCAGCGCGCCCGCGCAGGCTCCGAGCGTGTTGAATGCGTACAGCCAGCCCACGCTCGACCACGTCGCGCGCGCGCCCTGCGCGATCGCGCGGCCGAGCAAGGGGAACGTCGCGCCCATGCACAGCGTCGGCCACGCGAGCAGGGCGAACGCGGCGGGCACGGCGAGGAGCGGCGCGCCGAGCGAGAGCTCGCCGCGCTCCGCGGCTTCGCGCGCAAGTCGCATCAACGTCGGAGCCGCGAGGCCATAGAGCGCGATCGCGAGCTCGATCGCCGCGTAGGCACGCAGCGGACGAGCGCGCGCGAGCCACTTCCCAGCCAGCCACGCTCCCAGCCCCAGCCCGAACAGAAACGCGCCAACGACGGCCGCCACGGCGTGGCTCGCGACGCCGAACGCGAGGCCAAAACCGCGAAACAGCACGACCTCGTACACGAGCGCCGTCGCACCGGAAATGAACGCGATGGCGAGCAGCGCGGCGGTGCGGATGCGGACGTGCATTGCGTTGCGCAGGGTAGCAGCGCGGCCGCTCGCGGCCACGCGAGCGTCGGGCTATACTCCCTCGCGTGGCGTCGCAGATCCGCATGAAGAGCCTCCAACGGGCGGACCAAGCGCTCGGCATGGCAGCATGCGCGCTGCTGCAGCCGCTGCGATGGATGCCCCAGCGCGAGGCCCAGACGCCGCCGCAGCGCGTGCTCGCGATCAAGTTTTGGGGCTTGGGCAGCCTGCAGTTGCTCACGCAAGCGATCGCCACGCTGCGCAGGCGCCATCCCTTCGCGCAGATCACGCTGCTGACGCTCGCGAGCAACGCCGAGTTCGCGCGGGGTCTGGGCGTCTTCGACGACGTGCGCACGCTCGAGGTCGGCAACGCGGGCTGGCTGCACATGGCACGCCGCATCGCGCGGCTCGTCGGTGAATTGCGCGCGGAACGCTTCGACGCGGTCTACGATTTCGAGTTCTTCACGCGTTTCTCGTCGATCGTCTCGCTGCTCAGTGGAGCGCCGCGTCGTCACGGTTTCGCGAGCCCGCGCGTGTGGCGCGGCGGCTTTCACACCGACACGGTGATGTTCAATCGCTACTGGCACGTCGCGCGGAACTTCCGTGCGCTCGCCGGTGGCGAGAACGGTCACAACGTCACGGCCGACGAGCTGCGACCCCGCTATTTCGACGAGCACGAGGAGGCGCGCGCGGCTGCGCTGCTCGAGCGCCACGGCATCGGCGAGGACGATCTGTTCGTCGTGCTCAATCCCAATGCGGGCGAGCTGTCGCTCGAGCGCCGCTGGCCGGCGGCGAACTTCATCGAGCTCGGCAAGCGTTGGCTCGCGCGCGAACGCTGGCCCGTGGTGCTCATCGGTTCGTCGGCGGAGCGCGCGTACAACGAGACGATCCGCGAGCGCATCGGCGATCGGCGCTGCGTCAACCTCGCCGGCGAACTCTCGCTGGGCGAGCTCGTGGCGCTGTTCGCGCGCGCCGGCATCGTGGTCAGCAACGACTCCGGCCCGATGCACCTCGCGGCCGCGATCGGCGCGCCCACGCTCGGACTGTTCGGTCCTGAGACGCCGGTGATGTACGGACCGCTCGGGCTGCGCGCGCGCGCCCTGTACCGTCCGCCGGCCTGCAGCCCGTGCATCAACGTGCACGACAACAAGGTGGCGAGCTGCATTTATGGCGAACCGCAATGCCTCATGTCGATCTCGGTCGACGAGGTGCACGAGTCCGCGCGCGCCCTCGCGCTCGGCACGGACTTCGAGGCGAGCCTCGAGCCGCGCAACGATCGCCGCAGGGACGGCGTCGATCCGCGGAGGGAGTGATGCGCGTCCTGCTGCTCAACCCGCCGGGGCGACGCACCTACATCCGCGATTACTTCTGCTCGAAGACGACGAAGTCGAACTACCTTTTCCATCCCATCGACCTCGTGATGCTCTCCGGTCGCGTGGCGGCGGAGCACGAGGTCGCGGTGCTCGACTGCATCGCCGAGGGGCTCGACGTCGCCTTGGCCGAGCGGCGGATCGACGCCTTCGCGCCCCAGGCACTGGTGAGCCTCGTCGGTTCCGTCTCCTGGCCCGAGGATCGCGCGTTTCTAGCGACACAGGCCGCGCGCGGTCGACGCGTGCTCGCGATCGGCGACGTGCTGCACGAGAACGCTCGCGAGCGCCTCGTCGAGGAGCCGTGGCTCGAGGCCGCCCTCGGCGACTTTGTCAGCTCCGACGTGCTCGCACTCCTCGCGCGCGACCTCGCGAGCGTGCGGGGCTCGACCGTGCGTCACGGCGATGGTCGGGTCGAGACGATCGGCACGCCGGGCAAGCTGCGCGGCGCGTACGACCTGCCGCGGCCGCGCCACGAGCTGTTCGCGCCCCGCGCGTATCGCTTCTCGTTCGCGCGCCACGAGCGCTTCGCGACGATCCTCACCGACTGGGGCTGCCCCTACCCTTGCACGTTTTGCGTCATGTCGACGCTCGGTCACGCAGCGCGTCCGATCCCGAGCGTGCTCGAGGAGATCGACCAGCTCCGCGCGCGCGGCATCCGCGAGCTGTTCGTCATGGACCAGACGTTCGGCGTGCAGCGCGCGCGTGGGCTCGAGCTGTGCGCCGAGCTCGAGCAGCGCGGCGACCTGTCGTGGACGGCCTACGTGCGGCCGGATCGCTCCGACGACGAGCTGCTCGCGGCGATGCGGCGCGCCGGCTGCCACACCGTGATGATGGGCGTCGAGAGCGCGAGCGCGGAAGTGCTCGCGAGCTACGAGAAGCGCTTGGCGCCCGGCGACGTGCGCGCGGGTCTTGCGCGGGCGCGTCGCCATGGGCTGCGCACGGTCGGCACGTTCATCATCGGTCTGCCCGAGGAGACGGAGGCTTCCCTGCGCGAGTCGCTCGAACTCGCCCTCGAGCTCGAGCTCGACTTCATGAGCCTCAACATGGCCGTGCCGCGCTTCGGCACACCCTTCCGTCGCCGCGCGATCGAGCTCGGCCTCGTCGACGAGCGGGATCTGGTGATGGATCAGGGCGGCGCCGACGCCAAGCTGCCGACGTTCGCACTCGATCGTTCGACGATGTTGGCCTTGAAGCGACGCATGGTGCGGCGTTTCTACCTGCGGCCTTCGTACCTGTGGCGCCGTGCGCGCGGCGTCGGGAGCACCGGGGAGCTCCTGCGTCAGGCCCGCGAGGGACTGGCCCTGCTCGCGAAGAACTTGCGAGCCGAGCGCGGGTCGTGACGACGCGCGCACGAGTCGTGCGTCGAGCCCATGGACGAGGTCGCTTGCGCGCTCACGGCGTGATGGCGGCGATGCTCGCGCCGCCTCGGCGCCACTAGAACGCGTCGTCCCGGTCGTCCGCGGCCGCGCGCGCGCCGGCCGGTCCGGCGCACACGCCGCGCTTGGACTCGAGCACGAAACGCGCGATCTCCGCCACCTCGGGCACCGGGCTCTTCGCGAGCTCGCGCGCGACGTTCGCGGGGCTCTGGCCGGAGCGGAAGATGCGCGAGAGCGCGTGACGCACCGACGTGCGCTGCTCCGTCGTGAAACCGGCGCGACGCAGGCCGATCGTGTTGGGCGAGCGCCAGCGAATCGGGTACGAGCCCGCGACGATGGAGAACGGCGGGGCGTCCTTGGTCACCATCGCGACGCCGCCGACGAGCGTGAGGCGTCCGACGCGGCAGAACTGGTGCACCGCGGCGCCGCCCGAGATGAAGGCGCGCTCGCCCACGTGCACGTGACCACCGAGCATCGCGCTGTTGACGAGAGTCGCTCCGGCATCGATGCGGCAGTTGTGGCCGACGTGAGCGCTCGCCATCAGCATCACGCCATCGCCGATCCAAGTCTCGGTGTTCGCACCGGTGCCGCGATGCACGGTGACGTGCTCATGGATGCGGCAGTTCGCTCCGAGCACGACGCGCGAGCGCTCATCGTGGTACTTGACGTCCTGCGGCTCGCCCCCGATCACGCTGTGATCGCGGATCGACGTGTTCGCACCGATCGTGACGCAGCCGTGCACGCGCACGAACGCGCCGAGCCTGCAGCCGTCGCCGAGAACGGCCCCCGCATCGATCACGCAGTAGGGGCCGATCTCGACGCCCGTTCCCACAACGGCGGCGGAATCGACGACGGCGGTGGAGTGGATGCGCGGCAGTGCGGCGGTGTTCATGTCGCGCGCGAGTCTAGCCCGCGCGTCGGCGCCGAGACTACAGGGGCCGTGGGATCGTGCTGCGGCGCGTGCGCGCGCGAGAGATCGCGCTCGATCCACTGCGCGAGCTCCTGAGCACAGCGCGTCGGATCCGTCGAGTCGAAGCTCGCGAGCGCGCGACGGCCCTGCTGCGAATGTCGGTAGCGCGGGTCGTACCAGCGCTCGAGCAGCAGCGCGACGAGTTCGCGCTCTCGACCGCGATCCAGAAGGTCCACGAGCTCGCTGGCCCAGTCGGCGCGGATGCGCCGCGCGAGCTCACAGAGGCTGGCGCGCAGTTCGATGCGGCCGTCGGCCGTGGCGAGATAGTCCGCGATGAGCACGTCGATGCGGCGCCCTGTCGGGGCGACGAGCTCGAGGCTGACGCCCGCTTCGAGCGCTCGCCACACGCGGGTCGGCACGATCACGTTGCCGACCTTGCGGCTCTCGCCTTCGAGCACCGCCACGCCCGCTCCGAGGCCGCGCGCGAACCGCTGTGCGATGCGATTCTCGAACTGCCGCTGCGTCGCGGGCTCGAGCCCCGCGGCGCCGAGCAGCGAGCTGCGGTGTCCTGCCGCCGCTTCGAGGTCGAGCGTCCAGCCGGGTCGTTGCCGCTCGAGCTCGCGCAGGACGAGCGTCTTGCCGACGCCGGTCAGTCCGCGCAGCACGTACGTGCGCGGCAGCTCGAGGCTCTCCAGCCGCGCAACCAGCTGCGCGCGGCAGCTCTTGTAGCCGCCTTCGATCGCCACCACGCGCTCGAGCCCCAACTCGCGCAGCAGCGCCGTCACGCTGCGCGAGCGCAGGCCGCCCCGCCAACAGCACAGGATCACGGGGCGCGCGGGCGCACACTCGAGCGGTCGAGCGCGCACGCGGCGATCCAGAGCTTCGATTCCCTCGCCAGCGAGCTCGTCCACCACCTGCGAGGGGTCGCGCCGGGGCGGAGTCCAACCGGCGAGCTCTCCGATGGCCGCGACGAGACGACCGACGGATGCACGCACGCGTTCGCGCGCGGCTTCGAAGGCGGCCTGCCGCGACTCGCGTCGATACAAGAGCCCCACGAGCGCGCGCTCGTCATCGTCGAGCAAGGGCACGTTGTGCGCTCCCTCCACGTGATCGACGGCGAATTCGACGCTCGCGCGCAGGTCCACGAGCACGGCGCCTTCGGTGGCGAGCGCGGTCGACGCCGTCAGCGTCGGCACACCGTCCTCTACGCCCATGGCTTCACTTCACGGGAGCGGGTCGCTGCGCAGCGACCTTGAGCTCGAGCAAGCACTTCTCCACGCGCGGCCGCAGCCACTGTACGTTGCTCTTGGCGATCGACATCGTGACGACCACGGGACGGCCATCGAGGATGTAGGCCAGCGCCGTGCAGTCGAGCTCGTTCGCGTCGATCTTGCCGTGGTAGCGCAGGTACGCGAAGTCGCGATTGCCGAGCGTGCGGCGCTCGGAGGCGTCGAGCACGAGCCCCTTCTTGTTCGAGAAGATGTTGCGCTGGCGATCGAGCCACGCATCGAGAGTCATGCCGCGGTCTCCTTCGACCGCGACGACTCCGATGTTGTCCTTGAAGCGCTCGATCTGCGGTCCGACGAGAAACGCCTGTCCGCCGAGCGTGTCGGTGATCCAACCCTCGGGCACCGGCATCGACAGCTCGAAGCGCGGCAAGACCCAGCGGCCGCTCTCGATGCGGGGTCGGAGGTCGACCAACGACTTGAGGTCCTTTTCGATCAGAACCGTGGAGTCCTGATCCTCGCGGTTGGCCTTGAGGCCCGGCTTGAGTTCGTTGAGGCCGTTGACGAACGCATCCACGAGCGACACGTTCTCGGAGCGCACCCAGTCGATCGCGAAGCCACGCGGAATGACGGTGCCGAGCGCGCGCGCTTGCAGCTCGGTGGCGAACTGCGCGGTGTCCTCGACGCGGTCGAACGAAAGGCGCGCGACCATGGCCAGTCGACCGGCCGAGTCGCGCCAAAACTGCACACGATCACCATCCCAGCCGAGGGTGGCGATGCGTGCGGAGGGGCCGTCCATTCCGCTGTCGACGAGCAGTGCGTAGAGCCCGAGCTCGCCGAACGAGTCCTCGCGCACGAGCTCTAGGCCGAGCTCCGCGGGCCAGTGTGGGAGCTCGATGGCTCGCGGTCGGTCCTTGAAGAGCTTGGTCGCGTGCAGCAGTTGCTCGGTCGATGCCGGCGCTTCGGCGTGCTGGCCGCGCACGCCTTCGAGATCGTAGTCGCGCAATCGGCCGAGGGCATGATCGCGGCCGACGCGGTGCAGCTCGCGCAGGAGCGTGTCACTCGTGCCGGACCGCAGCGGCTCGTCGAGGCTGTCAGGGCGGAGCGCCCGTGGATCGCGACCCGCGCGCTGCTCGGCGAGCACCAGCAACGCGAGCTCGCCTTCGCCCGCGAGCAGGGCGCGACGGACGTGAACGCTCTCGTTCGTGCGACCCTGCGGAAACAGCGCCGCGAGCCCGCCCGCCGCGTCGCGGGCCGCCCACGCGAGCGCGCGCACCAAGTCGGCGTCGCCGATGTCCGCGCGCCGCGAGTCGTCGATCACCAGCGCGCGGGTGTCGCTGCGATAGAACACCGGAAAGGCCCCGAGCTCCGCGCGGGTCACGGCCGCGCGCACCGCGGCCGCGCTCGGCCCGCGGTCCATGCCCAGCGCTTGGCGCACGAACACATGGGTCTCGAACCAGTGCGCGCCATGGAGGCGCTCGAGCTCGGCTTGGGCCAGCGCTTGGAATTCGCCGGCGCCGACGGCCTGCAGCGCCGTCGGTGCATCCCAGCGCATCCAAGTGCGCGCGAGCTCCGCCTCCAACGCGCGAACGCGCGGCTCGAGGGCCTCCTCTGCGCCGACGGAGGGCGCGGCGGCGAGCGCGAACGTGACGAGCAACGTGATCGACTTCATGGCGGTGGAGAATCTAGCGCAGCGGCGCCGTCGTGGGATCGGCGCGCTTGGAACAGCAACCCAATCCTGACCGACGGCGCGGCGCCACGACTTGAAGTTCCTTCCCGACCTGCGCGCGAAGATGGCGGCGGAGCGAACGCGGAGGGTGGGTCGAGGACGAGCGCTACTCGGTCTTGCTCGAACGGCGGCCGAGCATCAGGTTGCGCACCTGCACGATCGGCCCGGGCACGTAGCCCCAAGCGAGGACCGCATCCTGAAGGTGGATCGTGTAGGCGAGCAGCAGCGCGTTTCCGAGCAACGAGAGCCACCAGAAGGCGCGCGGAAAGTGGCTCTCCGACGCGCGCTCGCTGGCCCACCACTGCACGACGAAGCGCGAGGACCAAGCGCTCTGAGCGACGAGCGCCACTGCCACCCATGCGACGTCGGCCTCCTCGCGGCGGTGCACCTCGAAGGCAGCGGCCCCGACGAGCGCCGCGGCGGCGCACGCACCGAGCGCGGCGAGCTGTCCCACGCCGAGCGCGGTCGCGCCCGGGCGATGCAGGCGCAGATTGCGCGCATAGATCAGGCCATTGATCGCGTAGCCGAGCACGAGCACGTAGCTCGCGCGCGAATACGAGTACACGCCGAGCAGCACCGTGCCCACGAGCGACAGCCACCAAAACAGCGGCGGCGCGACACTCTTGCCCTCGCGCTCGCTCGTGTACCACTGCACGAAGAAGCGCGAGAAGAAGCTGGCGTTTCCGATCCAACCAGCGATCTGCAGGGACAGCGCGGGCGCCGCCATCAGCCGCGTCTCACGTCCGATTCCTCGACGACGATCGGGAGCCGACGAATGCGAGTGCGCATCCAGCGCACGGCGAACAGGTCGCGCAGCGCGCGCAGGGCGCGATTCGCCACACCGTACTTGGAGACGCCGGCGCGACGCGGATGGTGCGAGACGGGATGCTCGAGCACCTTGAAGCCGAGGTAGCGCATCAGCGTCGGCATGAATCGATGCATGCCCTCGAAGTGCAGCGGAACCTGACGTATCGCGGCCGTGCGGAAGATCTTGAGCGAGCAGCCCGTGTCGCGGATCTGGTCGTGCGAGAGCCGGTTGCGAATCGCGTTGGCGATCTTCGAGCTCGCACGGCGCACGAAGTCGTCGTTGCGCTTGATGCGCCAGCCGACGATCGCATCGGCGTCGCCGAGCAGCTCGAGCATCTTCGGCAGGTCCGCTGGGTCGTTCTGCAGGTCGGCGTCGAGCGTCGCCACCAGCGGCGCTCGGGCGTTCTTGATCCCTGCGCGCATGGCGCTGGTCTGACCGCTGTTGCGCGAGAAGAACACGCAGCGCACGCGCGGGTCGGCGCGGCGCAGCTCCTTCATCAGGTCCGTCGAACCGTCGGCGCTCCCATCGTCGACGAGCACCAACTCCCAGCGCATGGCATCCCCGAACACCTCACACACGCGCCGGTACAGCGGCCCGAGGTTGTCCGCCTCGTTGTAGACCGGCGCCACGAGGCTCAGCTCGAACTCGTCGGCGCACGGCACTTGTTTCACGGGCTCGACCGGCGTCGGGAGGGTGCTTTGGACGGGCATGGCTCGACCTTCGTCGCGGGGGACGGTATCCAGAGCGTAGCAACGACCTTGCGACCGTGACGATCCAACCCCGCCCCCGCGTGCGCGTCCCCCTGTGGTGGTGGATGCTCGTCCCAATCCTGCTGTGCGCCCTGACGCGCGACTTGTGGGCCCCGGATGAGCCGCGCTACGGGATGATCGCTCGCTGGATCTACGAGCAGCGGGAGTTCTTGGTGTTGCGCCGCTGCGGGACGCTCTACGCGGACAAGCCGCCGCTGGTGTATTGGGTGGCTGGCCTCGCTGGCACGCTCACGGGCTGGAGCGAGTTCGCCATGCGCTTGGTTTCGGTGGCATCCATGGCCGCCGTGGCATGGATGACGGCGCGGCTGGCGCGGCAGTGGTTCGGCGAGCTCGAGGAACGCTGGGCTCCGGTTCTGCTGCTCGGGTTCGTGCTCATCTTCTGGAATAGCGCTCGCCTCGCGCTCGACCCGCTGCTCACTCTGGGCTGCGTCGGCGCGATCTTCTGCGTGGCGCAACCGGCTGGCGATGCGCGCCGCGCTCGCAATTGGGTGCTGCTCGCTGGGGCGTTCGGGGGCATCGGCATGTTCGCCAAGGGCCCGCCAGCGCTCGTCAACATCGGATTGCCGCTGCTGACGTGGGCTTGGCAACGTCAGCGCGCGAGCGGTGCGCGCGCCCCATGGTCGGCCGTCGCCCTCGCCGCGCTCCTCACCATTGCTCCGGTCGCGCTCTGGGCCATGCTGGCTTCGCTGCAAGAGCCCGCGCTGTGGAAGCCGCTCTTCTTCGGCCAGCATCTCGGCCGCGCGATCGAGGGCGCCATCCACCACGGACCACCGTGGCAGCACCTGATTCAACTGCCCGCGTTCCTGCTGCCGTGGAGCGTGCCCGTCATGATCGGAGTGGTCGTCGGAGCCCGCGCATGGCTGGCGATGCGCCGCGGCGCCGAACACGACGTCGGACTGGTGCGCGCGTTCCTGTGGTTTGCGCCCGTGTTCCTGTTCTTCTCGATCACGCCGGCCAAGCGCGAGCTGTACTTGATGAGCGTCTACCCCGCGCTCGCGCTGCTCGGCGCGCGAGTGCTCTCGCTCGCCCTGCGTTCAGGCCGCATCTCGCGCACGATGGCGCTGGTGCCCATGGCGCTCTTCGCGCTGCTCGCACTGCTCTTCTCCTGCGCCATGCCACTGGCCGAGCACTTGGGCGCGCGCGACCCGAAGTTCGCGGCCAAACTCGAGGGCTACTACCAAGTCAGCGCCGCCACGCAGGATCTGTGGCCGCGCGCGGCGCTGGTGGCAGCGCTGTTCACGATCGGCCTCGGCGCTTGTTGGAGAGCGCGGCGCAAGGGCCTGGCCGAGCGCTGGGCCGAGAGCGTCGCGGTCACGTGGTGCCTCGCGCTCGCCGCAACCTCCGCGCTCGTGCTGCCCGCCGCCAATGCCATCAAGGGCGACCGCGCACTGGCCGCGCTGCTGCAAGCTCAAGGCGAATGCCCCACCGCCGTGCCTTGCTACGGCACCGCACCCGAAGGACCGCGCTTCTACAACGGCGGTCCGTGCGTCATCGGCGAGGCCGCCGGGGGCGATGGTCCGGGCGATCTCGCCGCGCGCATGGAGCGCGAAGGTGCGCAGTTCCTCGCGTTGATCGAGGAACGCGACTTCGATCGCTTGCCGATCGATGTGCGGCGCGCGCTGGAGATCCGCGGCACCGTGCTCACCGGCTCGCGGCACGTGCACGTCGTGGCGCGCGCGCGCTGAGCGATCAGGTGGTCTTGGCGCGGCGACGCGGCAGCTCGACGGTGAAGCACGCGCCGCCGAACTCCGACGTCGAGATCGCGACGCTCCCGCCCTGCGCCGCAACGGCTCCGCGCACGATCGAAAGGCCAAGTCCGTAGCCCGCGCGACGGCCGCGACGCGTGGAACCGCGCCGGAACGGCTCGAACACGGATTCGCGCTCGGCCTCGGGGATTCCGGGCCCGGAATCGTCGACGCACAAACTCACGCCGTGGGCCTGACCCGACATCCGCAGACGCACACGACCGCCGCGGGGCGTGTAGTCGATCGCGTTGGCGACGAGGTTCGAAACCACCAGCCACAGGGCTTCGCGGTCTCCTTCGAGCATCAGATCGCCTCGCCGCGCGATCTCGAACTCGATCCCAGCACGCTCGGCGTGAGAGTGCTCGCGGCCGATCCGCAGATCCGATTCGGCCCCTAGATCGAAGCTCTCGCCGTCCCCCGGCGCATCGTTGCCGCGCCAGGACACGAGCGTCATGAGGTTGCCGACGGCGTGGCCGATGTCGTGCAGCTCCTCGAGGTGGCTCTCGAGCACGCGTCGATACTCCGCGCTGTCGGGAGGTCCCATCAGCGCCACCTCCGTCTCGCCGATCAGGTTCTGCAAGGGCGCTCCGAGCTCGTGCGCGAGCCCGCGCGCGAGCAGGCGCGTGCGATCCTCCTCGACCCGAATGTTGGCGAGCATTTGCTCGAGCGCCTGCACGAGCTCGGCGATCTCCGCGGGCACGGAACCGGACTCGATCCGCACCTGTTCCGTGGAGTACCGCACTTCGCGCGTGCGGCGTGCGAGCTCGGCCATGTACTCACAGGCGCGATGGATGAAGTAGCGCCCCGAGAAATACGCGGCGAGACCCGACACGAGCGCCATGGCGAACGCCGTCGCGAAGAAGTTCTTCCACTCCTCGTGCTGATGGGCGCCGTTCACGACCATGATGGCGTGCAGGTCGGTTGCGAGCTGCTCGCCGCGCGCGAGCATGTGTCCGTCGAAGAACCGCAATTGCTCGCCCATGCGCAGGTCGCTGGGCAAGAGCCCCGTCTCACCGAAATCGCCGAGCACCTCGCCCGAAGGTGCGTCGATCACGCGCACGGCGAGCGGGTTGTCGTCGCGTCCCTGCATGCGAATCGCATTGACGAGCTGTCCGAATTCCACGCGCCGCCGCAGGAAGGCCTCACGACCCTGGGTCGCGCCCTCGAGTTCTCCAGGAGGAAAGAAGCGGGTGCGCAGCTGCGCGAGTCGCTCGGTCGCGATCTCGATGAGCTCGTTGTCCTTGGAGTGGCGCACCTCCCAAGTGGCGTAGCTGGCGATGCCGAGCACCACGACGCCGGTCGTGCCGGCGAACCAGATCGTGGCCCGCTCGGCGATCGACCAGCCGCGACGCGCCGCCTCCGTCACCGCACTTCCCGGGGCGGCGCCACGCGATACCCCTCGCCGAAGACGGTCTCGATCACCGACTCTTCCCCGCGATCGAGGCGTCGGCGCAGGCGCGCGACGAGCGCATCGACCACGTTGGTCCGCGGATCGAAGTGCATGCCCCACACGATGCGCAGGAGATCGACGCGAGAGAGCGTGCGCCCCCGCGCCTCGACCAGCGTCCGCAGCAGATCGAATTCCTTGGGACTCAGGTCGATTCGCTCGCCCGCTCGATCGACCGAGCGATGCAGCGGACTGAGGCGCAGTTCGCCGACCTCGTAGTACAGCGGCCGCGCGCGACGACGCGCGACCGCCTCGATGCGCGCGAGCAGCTCGTCGAACTGGAACGGCTTGACGAGGAAGTCGTCGGCGCCGAGGCGCAGGCCGCGCACTCGATCTTCGACGCCGCGCGCGGCCGATACGAAGATCACGGGCGTCTCGGTGCCGCACCGCCGCAGCTCCTCGAGAAACGACATGCCGTCGCCGCCGGGCATCATCACGTCGAGCAAGATCAAGTCCGGCGCCACGTCCTGCGCCGCGAGCCGATTGCGCGCCTCGAGCCCGCTGCCCGCCGCCGACGTCGTGTGTCCCAAGGTGTCGAGTCCCTTGGAGACGAAAGCGCGCAGCTTCGGGTCATCGTCGACGATCAGGATCTTCATGCGCGTGCGTGCTCGTCGAGGATTCTAGCCCTCCATCCTCGAGGGGCTCGAAGGCGAATACGCGGACTTTTCACGCGCGATTCACAGCATTGTCATGAGCGCGCGTCAGCGGCGCGGCAGTTCGTACACGTCGAGCTGGGGTCCAAACCACCGACAGGTGAGCGCATACCACGTGAAGTGCGGTGTATCGAGACCTTCGAGGCCCGACACCGGGGGGCGCGTCTCATCGGGCAGCGCGAGCACGCGGCGTGCCTTGCGGCGCTCGAGCTCCCCGCGCATGGATCGCACGAGCGCCGTCACGCCGACGCCTTCGCCGCCGGGCAGCACGACGTAGCGCGCGCCGAGCGCGTCGAGATGTGCGCCCGGGTCCTTCACGATCGCGGGCCAGCGCTCGCGCTCGGGGTACAGCGGCTCGATGTCCCAGCGCTCTCCCTGCCACACGCCGTCCATGCGCTCGCCTTGGTGGAGCAACCACGGACTGAACGTCACCTTGCGCAAGTTGCCGCTCTCGTCGAACAGGTTGCGCCGCTCGCGCACGAGGGGCACGTCCCACAGAAGGTGCAGCGCGACGCGCTCTTCGCCGCGGCGCACGGTGGCTTCGATCCACTGGCCGAGCTGCTCGAGCGTCTGCGGGCGCAGACGCATCCCCGTGTAGCCGAGGCACGCGCACGCGGGCAGCGCGCAGGCGGCGGCGCCGATGCAGGCCAGCGGACGCGCCCACGCCGATCGCCACAGCGTCTGGAGCGCGAACGCCGCGCCGACGAACACGTAGGGCACGAGCGGGAGCACGAAACGCTGCTGGTTGCGGCGCTGCAAGCCGATCACGAGCGCGTACGCGAGCGCGAACGACAGCGCGACCGCGAGGTCCTTGCGCCGCCGCGCGCGCTCCTCGTTCGCGGCATCGCGCCGCAGGAGCCACGCGATGACACCGACAGCCGCGAGCAGCGAGGCGACGGGCTCGTAGTACCACAGCGTCATGAACAGCGTCGGGAAACCCGCGCCCTGAAACTCGCTCCAATGGATGGTCTGCCACCCGAAGCTCACCGTGCCTTCCTCCACCGGCATGACCGCGTCCGGCGGAGTGGGCACGAAGAGGAACGGGTACGCGAGGCGCACGGCGAGGCCGAGCAGCCCCAGCGGCACGAGCAGCTTCACGTCGAGAATGCGGCGCGCCGCGTTCTCGCGCAGCAGGAAGGCGAGCGCCGCGGGAATCAGCACCGCGAGCGCGTTGGTGAGCGTCGCGACCGCGAGCGCGCACAGTCCGCCCGCGAGCGCGAACGACGCGAAATCGCCGCGGCGGCGCAGTTGCACGCAGCTCGCGACGGCGAGCACGACGAGCGGCGCGGCGGCGGCGTGCGGGCGCGCCTGCTGACCAAACTGGAGCGACAGCGTGCTCGCGGCGGCGAGCGCGGCCGCCACGAGTGCCCAGCGACGCGTGACGAAGAAGCTCGCCAGATAGAAGGTCGCGGGCACGATCAGCACCGAGAGCCAGGCGATCACGAGCCGCACGTGGTGGTGCATGCGCGCGGCGGCGGCGAGGTGGCCTTCGAGGTCGAGCGCGGCGAGCTCGGCGGGCGGCAGCACCGGCGCACCGGTCGCGATGGCGAGGCGAGCGAGCAGGTGCGGGTAGATCGAGCTGTAGAAGATCGTGCGATCGTCGACGACGGGCTGCGACAGGAGCGCGATCTGATCGAGGATGTGCGGGTCGGGTTCCTGCGCGAAGGGCAGCGCGAAGTCGAGCGTCAGGAGCCGCAGCGCCAGTGCGAAGGCCGTGAGCGCGAACACGATCAGTGCACAAGCGCGGACCGAGGGCTGCGGGGTGTCCTTCACGCGCGTTCCAGTATGGGCGCTCGCACAGCCGCCCGCCATGCGCGCCCCGTGAGCGGCCGCGCGCACGCTGCTATCCTCGAGTGCGGATGCGAACCGCGCTCGCCCTCTCGCTGCTCACGCTCGCGGCCCTCGGGCTGCACCTGTGGGGCATCGGACACAGCGTTCCGCACAGCAAGGAGGCCGACGCCAACATGGCGTTGCATCTCGAGCTCATCCGCTCCGGTTCGACCGAGCCCGATCCGCAACACAACGACGCCCAGTACCCGATTCTGATTCCCTTCCTGTTGTCGCTGCTGCCCGACACGACACCGCAGGTGAGCCCCCTCGCGCCGCTGGAGCTGCACCTCGCCTCGGCCGCGCACGCCTACGTCGAGCTGCGCATCGCGATGGCGCTGCTCTCCGCGCTCTCGATCCCGCTCGTGTTCCTGCTCGCGCGCCGCTTCCTCGGGACGGGCGGCTCGCTGCTCGCCGCCGCGCTGTTCGCCGCGAGCTTCCTGACGCAGTTCTTCGCGCAGCAGGCTCGTCCGCACGTCGGGGCCTCGACCGTGTTCCTGCTCTCGGTGCTGACCTCGATGCGCTACGCGCGCGAGCCCGGCTGGAAGAACGCGCTGCTCGCCTGTCTCTCGGTCGCGTTCAGCATCGGCACACTGCAGAGCGGGCTCGCGCTCGCGCTCCCACTCGCCGCCGCATGGGTGCTCGCGTCGCTGCGCAACGTGCACGCGAGCGCGCGACGCCACGCCTGGCACCTCTGGAGCCTGCCGCTGGTGCTCGCGGGCATCGCGGCGTTATCGATCGCGGTCTTCTATCCCTATCTGTGGTTCGAGGGCCGCGAGTCGAGCTACGGCTCGCCGCACGTCGAAGGCACGACCCTCTCTTGGGGCGACCACCGCATCGACCTGCACGATTGGAAGGGACTGGGCTTCGCCAACCTCGCGCGCACGCTGTGGTACTACGAGCCCGGGCTGCTGCTCGGGCTGATCTGCGCGGGAGCGATGTTCGTCTGGCGCAAGCGCGCCGCGCCGCGCTCGTGGGAGCGCTGGAGTGATTTCCAAGTCGCGGCCGCGTTCGCTCTGCCGTACTTGCTCGTCGTTGGCCTGTTCCGCAACACCTTCGAGCGCTTCCTGATCCCGCTGCTCCCGTACATCGCCGTGTGCGGCGCTTGGGGCTTCGTCACGGCCTTCGAGCGCGCCGGTCGCGCCGCGCGAGCGCTCGTCGTCGCGCTCGCCGCCGCCGCGCTCGCGATTCCCGCCGCCGCTAGCGCGAGACTGGCGTCGCTGCGCGCGAGCGACGACACGCTCGAGCGCGCGGCGCACTGGCTCGAGGCGCAGAGCGACGCGCTCGCGACGCGCATCTACGTGATGCCGTCCTTCGACCTGCCGCTCGCGCGCTCCGCCGAGAGCCTGCGCCCCACCGATGGCCGCCCGGCCGCGATCCTCTCGCGCTGGTCGATCTGGCAGCGCCGCGTCGGCGCCGACAGCCTGCGCGAGCCGCACTTCGACCTGCGCTACCTCGTGCCGCGACCCGACCTCGGCTTCGGCGCGAGCGCGATGGAGCGCGACCCCGCGGGCTACGTCGCCGCGCTCGCGCCCGGCTACTTCGTGCTCGACATGTCGCTCCAGCCCGCGCGGCCGGTGCTCGACCGCATGCGCGACGAGGTGCGCGCGCGCGGCGAGCTCGTGTTCCGCAGCGCGCCCGAAGACTCCGGTCCCGACGCCGCGTGGGGTTTTCCGTTCGAGGACGAGCTGCTGCCCCGCTGGCCCAACGTCATCGCGCGCATTCCGCGCCTGCAAGCCGTCGGGCAAGTGGTCGAGATCTACCGGCTGCGCTGAACGCAGCGGATCGCGTACTCGACCACCTCGGGGTGCTCGAGGTTGCGCGTGATCACGGCGCCGCTCTGCACTTCGTCGAGGTATTCCTGCATGTGTCCGAGGAGCGGGAGCTTGAAGGGCCGCGAGAGGCGCGTCGGGTAGTGTCCGAAGACGGACTTGTAGACGAACGACAGCAGCGCCGGCGGCAGCCACGCTTCCGCGAGCCGGTTGCCGCGCGCCGAACCGAGCCCGAGCATCTCGCACTCGAACCCCTGCGCTTGGAGCAAGTGCTGCCAGACCCAGGCGGGGTAGAGGTGGTGGTGCTGGTAGAAACCGTCCCACATGCCGCCGTAGGTGCCCGCGGCGCGGTGTCCGAGTTTGCGCAGGACACGCTTGAGCACGAAGGTGTCGCTCCAGCGCGGCGCGGGCACGAACAGCCACAGCTCGCCGTCCCCTGCCATGTAGCGGCGGATGTTCGAGAGCGCGTCCTCGAGCTTGGGCACGTGCTCGAGCGAGCAGTTCGCGATCACCGTGCGGAACGCTCCGACGCGCTCGTCGAGCGCGGGCGCGCGGCCGCTGCCGGAGATGTCGAAGTTGAGCACCTCGCCGCCGAGCGAGGACAGGCGCAGCGAGGCGAGGCGCAGCTCCGAGTCGCTGATGTCGACGCCGACAAGGCCCTGCACGCCGCTGGAGCGACCCGACGCGAGGTCGCGCGTCAGCACTTCCCAGAACAGCCCGTCGCCGCAGCCAACGTCGAGCAGCGGCGTGCGCAGCGTGCCGCGTTCGGCGAGCACGCGCATGCGCAGGATCTCTCGGACCGCGAGCGAAACCGGCAGGTAGTGCAGGAGCGCGCGGAACGTCTCGCGGGCGTCCTGCCTGCAGAACGCGACGTTGAGACTGCCGGCGGCGGGAGGTGTGGCGTGGGACGTGCTCACGGGCGCGCCGAAGCCTAGCACGCGCCGAGAGCGCGACGCCAAGGACCGCGGGCGCTCCACGCGCGGACGCGCGCGACGCTCTCGCCGTTCTCAGCGCGCCGTCAGCGCGCTCCGGAGCGCGGACGAGCGCCCTCCCCGGAGCGTTCGCGGAGCTTGCCGCCGGACCGGCCGTCGCCCTCCGACGGGCGCGACTTGCGCAGCCAGTGCGTGTCGAGCTCGGGCAGCGCGCGCTGCAGCGCTTCGAAGAACTCGCGCCCGTGCAGAACGCGCAGCTCCGCGAGCTTCTCGGCTGCGAGCAGGCCCAAAGAGCCCTCGAGCACGCCGAGCACGCGCGCGCGCAGCCGCGTGGCGACCAACTCGGCGCGCACCTCGGGCTCGGCGTTCACGAACTCGACGAACCACTCGGGATCCGGCCGCAGCGCCTCGCGCAGCCGCCTCTCGGTCTCGCTCGCGGGCCAACGCAACCGGCCGCGCTCGCCGTCGCGACGGCCCTCGCCCCGCCCCTCCCCTGCGTTGCGGCGCTCGAACCCGTGGCGCGCCTGATGCACGCGCTCCCACTGCTCGCGCTGCGGCAGCGACTTCCACTGCTCCCACTGCGCCGCGTCGATGTACGGCGGCAGTCCTTCACGCTCGGCGCGCTCGCAGAACCCTCGCACTTCGAGCGCCACGAGCTCTCGCGCGAGCTCCTCGGGCGCGGCCTGCCGCAGGCTCGCGGCGCGCGAGGCCTCCAGCTTTCCGTCGCGCTCGAGCTGGTCGATGCGCTCCAGCGCCTTCGCGTGCATCCGCGCGCGGAACTCGCCCACCAGACGCAGACGCTCCTCGGGATCGGCGGCTTCGATGCGCTCGCGCCAATGCGCGGGCAGGCGCTGGAGCAGCTCGCGACCGCGCTGCTGGATCTGCTGCGACGCAACGCCGGCGAGCACGCTCGCCTGCTGCTCCGAGCGCAGACGCGCGAGGTCCTTGCGCGCCTTCTCGGGCAGACATTCCCGCGCGGCGTGACGCAGCGAGCTCAGCGTGTCGAAGCGCTCTCGGATGCGGGCGCGCTCGTCGTCGGGGAGCGACGTCCAGCGCTCGAAGCGTTCCGCGAGCTCGGCGCGATGCTGCGGCGAGAGCGCGCTCCAGCGCTCGCGCGCGCGCCCGAGCTCGAGCTCGCGCTCGCGCTCGAGCTCGCCGTCGCGCTGTCGAGCGACGAGCGCGAGCGAACACACAGCGGCGCACAACAGCGCGAGCGACCAACGAAGGCGGACGAGCATGGCTAGCCGTTCCTCCGTTCCGTCCCGAGCTGCGACGGCGACTCCGCCTCGAGCTCGTCGGCGACATCGAGCAGCAGCGCATCGAAGGCGTCGAGCGCGAGCACGTCGGCCTCGATCGAGTCATCGACGACGAAGTCCCACGATTCGAGCAAGTCGAGCGAGGCGAGCAGATCCGCGGGCGGCTCGTCGAGCACGCGCTCGCGCGGCGCGACGACGTTCGAGCGCGGCGCGGGGCCGCGCACCAAGTCGAGGTTGTCGTCCGGCTCCCGCCGCGAGCTGCGCAGAAGCGTCCACGCTCCGACCGCGAGCACGACGAGCGCCGCTGCCGCGAGCGCGAGACGGCGCGGCGACGCACGGCGCGTGCGACGCGCGAGCGAGAGCCGCGAGAGCGTGCGCCGCGACAGATCCGCTGGCACGTGCGGTTGAGGCAAGCGCGCGAGCAACGCGTCGAGGCGGGCCTCGTCGCATCGGGTTTGATCACTGTGGGCCTGACCACTCTGGGCCTGACCACCCTGGGCCTGATCACTCTGGGCCGCGCGCGCGCCGTCGAGCTTCGCGAGCATGCGCGCCGCGAGCGCGAGCGGCACGGCGACTTCACCGCCGCGCTCGAGCAGCGTGTCGAGCGCGGTGTCGAGCGCGGTGTCGAGCTCGGCGTCGCCGCGCACGGACTCCAGTCGCGCGAGCAGTCGTTGCGCGAGCTCGGGCGGCAGTTGCGGTCGCGGCAGCGACGCGAGCAACTCCTCGAGCGCCTCCTCGGCCTCGACCAGCGCGCGGCACTGCGCGCACCCGAGCAGGTGCTCGTGCCACGCGAGCTCGCCGAAGGACGCGCTCGAAGCGCGGCCGGCGAGCAGGCTGGCGAGGCGAGTGCGGAAGTCGCGGCAGGCGTTCATGGGAGCTCCTGCTGCAAGAAGGGCGCGAGCCGTGCGCGCAGGTTCTCGCGCGCGCGGTGCACCAGCGACTTGATCGCCTTCTCGCTCGAACGCAGCACGATCGCGATCTCCGAGTACGGCAGCTCGTCGTACTTGGCGAGCACGAGCGCCATGCGCTGGGCCTCCGGCAGCGACGCGATCGCCGCGCGCACGGCGCTGACGACGTCGCCGCGCTCGAGCGCCACCGAGGGCAGCTCCTCCCGCGCGTCGCCGAGCTCGCTCCACGTTGCCTCGCCGCCCTCGTCCGTGCCGTCGTCGAGCGAAGCCTCGTCCGTCCCGCGCTGCGTCCGATTGACCGCGATGTTGAACGCGATGCGGTACAGCCACGTCGAGTAGCGCGCCGTCGGCTGGTAGCGCTCGCGCGCGCGAATCACGCGCAGGAACACCTCCTGCACGAGGTCCTCGCGCTCCGGCGCGGGGCCGAGAAAGCGCGTGAAGAGCGCGAACAACTGGCCCGAGTAGGCCTCGACGATGCGGTCGAAGGCGGCCTCGTCGCCGCCTTGGTAGGCGAGCATCCAGCGCACGCCAGAATCGTCCTCGAAGCTCGTGCTCACGTGTCCCAACGATCCCCCAACCCGGCCGGGCCGTCTAGGTTGCGCGGTCCCGTTCCCAAAAAGGAGCGCGCCGCGCCGCCGGAAGCCCTTTCCGGGCCCGTGGGGCCGCGCGCTGGCTGCTAGGCTCCCCCCATGGGCCTCGGCGCCACCCTCTACCGCTTCGAAATCGAGCTTTCGGACACGGATCGCGGGGTCTACGAGAGCCTCGAGCTGCGCGTCGCGCGCCATCCCTCCGAGAGCGGGCCGTTTCTGATCGTGCGCGTGCTGGCCTACTGCCTCGAGCACGCCGACGGCCTGTGCTTCTCCAAGGGCGGCATCAGCGAGACCGACGAGCCCGCGCTCTCGATCCGCGACCTCACGGGTCGGCGTCTGGCGTGGATCGAGGTCGGCGCGCCTTCCGCCGAGCGCCTGCACAAGGCCTCGAAGTCCACTCCGCGCGTCGCGCTCTACACCGACCGCACGCTCGAGCTGCTGCGCACGCCGCTCGCGGGCGAACGCATCCACCGCGCGCGCGAGATCCTCGTCACCGCCTTCCCCCAACCCTTCCTGCGCGCCCTCGAGAGCAAGCTCGAACGCAGCGCGCGCTGGGACGTCTCGGTCAGCGACGGCCACCTGTACGTCACGGTCGGCTCCGAGTCCTTCGACTGCAGCATCGGGCGCGCGCCGCTGCTCGAGGGCGACGCGTAGCGCCGCGCGAACGCGCTCCTAGAGGTCGCGCTCGCGCGAGCGCGGCCAGAGGACCGAGCGCGGCACGCCGATCACGCCGGAGAGCGGAATCGGTCCCCAGTCGCGGCTGTCGCGGCTCTCGGCGGAGTTGTCGCCGAGCAGGAACAGCTCGTCGGGGCCGAGCACCTCGGGCTCGTCGACCGCGAAACGACCGAGGCTGAACCACGTCGTGTCGCGCTCGACGCGCACGTGGCGCAGCTCGAGGTCGAGGCCGTCGCCGCCGAGCTCGATGCGCGGCAGAGCGTGGATCATGCCGCCATCGGGCGTGCGCGGCGTCGGCGAATTGCGCGAGTAGCGATACCGCAGACAGCCCGCGCGCTCCGCGAGGTCGAGCTCGAGCTCGTTGTCCCGGTTGGAGAAGCGCACGCGAGTCCAAGGCGCGGCGCCGGGCTCGACCTCGGTGACGCCGAGCACCTCGGGCGCGCTGTCACCGGCGCTTCCGCGCGTCGCGCGCAGGAGCCGCGCGCGCAAGCGCCCCTCGCCGCCGCGCGTGAGCTCGGCCCAGAACAGGTCGCCTTCCTCGCTCAGGCGCACGAGGAACGTGCCGAAGTTCGCGGCGAGTCGCAGCTCGAGCTCGACCGCGGCGTCGTTGACCGGATTGCGGCCCTCGACGCGCGTGCCGTCGGGGAGCAGGAAGTCGTCCTGCAGGCGCGGTCGCAGGCGCGCGAACACGCCGCGCGCGCCCCGACCGTCGATGCGCCACGCGCCGGCCTCGGACTCGCTCCAGCGCGGTCGATCGAAGTGGAACAGCG
>VGZD01000010.1 GCA_016872715.1 Planctomycetota bacterium | reverse complement strand
GCCGTTGCCTGCGCGGCCGCCGGCGCCGCCGCCACTACCTCCACCGCCGGGACCACGGCCGCCACCGCTCGCTCCTCCTCTTCCGCCCGTGTCGGAGCCACCTCCGCCTCCGGCGGCGTTGTCCTGTGCGATCGAGAGGATCGGTACCACCGGAACCGGTTGAACTTCCATCTGCGTCAGCAGGTCCTCGCTGAAGCGCACGATGCGGGTGTAGGTGACGATGCGCTTGTCAGCGGGGGCGATCCGCAACTGCTCGTGGGACAGGCGCGGCGCGAGCTCGAGCGTCAGGCGGATTTCGACGCGCTTGGGCAAGCCGACGTCCTCTTCGTTCTCGTCGCCCCAGTCATCGAGGCCGTCCACGTCGGGTCCATCCTCGTCGAAGACCTCGATTTCGAGGTGCTTCACGTGGTCGTGGAGGAAGGTGTAGGTGCCGCCGTCGAAGGGCTCGTCGTCGATCCCGAAGTCCTCGCGCCGATACAACTCGAGGAACTCGTCATCGACGGGGGAGAGTCGCAACGCGTAGCCCACTTCGTTGACGTCGGCGCGCACGAGTCGGCGATCCGCCTCGGTCAGCACGAGGCTGTCGGTCGTGGTCACGAAGTCGATGCGGTCGGCGTCACGGCCGAGCAGCACGCGGTTCTTCACGCGCAGCGCCTGATCCGCCTCGCGGTCGTAGACCATGATCCCGCGCAGGTCGCGCTCGATGAGGTCCATGATCGCGGGACCTGCGAGCTGGGTCTCTTGAATGTTGTGGATCGTGTCGCGGCTGATGCGCGTGGCCTCGAGCAGCTGTGTGAGCGCGAGCATGATGCCGCTGACGATCATCAGCGCGACCAGCACCTCCACGAGGCTGAAACCCGAGCGCGGGCGCCTCGGACGCACGATTTGTTCGTCGCCGTTCATCGCGAGGAGCCTCCACGTCCCTGACCGCCCGAGCCGTTGCGCCCACCGTTGCCCGTGTTGCCGTTGCCGCCGCCCTCACCGCCTGCGCCGGTGGAATCGGCTCCCTCCGCGCCCGCTTCCGCGTCCTCGTCCTCCTCGGGATACAGCTGACGCCATGGCAGCCAGCGCTCGAGGATGTAGTCGTTGCGCATGTCCTGAATCTTCGGGAAGCTCACCTTGATCTGGATCTTCTCGTAGGCCTGCCCTTCGTCCTCCTCGGATTCCTCCGCGTCCTCGGCGCGGCGCTCGCGCTCGCGGCGGCTGCGCTCGGCCTGCCAGTTGTCGAAGGCGCGCTGGTCGGCGGGATCTGGACGGAAGTTCTCGTCGCCGATCACGACCTCGTAGGAGAAGTCCGGATAGCCTTCCTCGGCATAGGTGCCGTCCAGACGCTCGTGGTCGAGGTCATCGGCATACTCGCCGGCTTCGATCTGGCCGAGGGTGAGCAGCGCCAGCTCGCGCGAGAGCTTGAGGTTGCGCGAGTAGGCCGCCGTGAGCTTGGCGGCGTTGAGGACTTGCAGCATCCACGCCAGCGCGAGGCCGATCAGCGCGATCGTGACCGCGACTTCGGCCAGCGTGAACCCGCGGCGCCACCGGCGTGCGCTCATTGGAAGTCCCGATCTTCCGGCGGTCGACGCAGGAATTCGCCGTCGTGGAACTGGATCAGGCCCGTGAGCGCCTGCACCTCGATCGTGTAGACGTTTTCGAACGGCTGTTGCAGCAACACGATCGTGTGGTCGCTGGCGCTGCCGCGCGCGTCGAAGTGCACTTCGCAGCGCCCGCGGTTGAACAATTGTCCGGCCACCGTGATCGACTGGAACTCGACGCCCTCGGGCAGCTCGTGCCAATCGAGCGTCATGCGCTCCTCGTCGTTCACCGCGAGGCCGCCGACCCCGCCGGCGCGGAAGGGCGTGATCACGCGATATCCGCGCGGGTGGCCGTCCTCGGCCTCGAAGTAGTACTCGACCCGGAACCCGGCGCCACGCGAGACGGCGTCCGAGCGCGTCTCCTGCAGCGTGGAGGCGAGCTCGCGCACGGCAGAGTTGAGCCGCGTCCGCGGCAGGAGTGCCTCCCAGGTGACGTAGACGAGCGTCGAGAGCAGTGCGAGCACCAAGATGGCCAGCATCAGCTCGATCAGGCTGAAACCCTCGCTGCGCTGATGGGCGCACTGCTCGTCGGACACGGGCCTACTTCTCCTTGTTGCGCATCGAGAAATTGTCGATGTCCGCGTCGTCGCCCTCGCCGCCGGGTTGGCCGTCCTTGCCGAAGCTGATGATCTTGGGCGTGCTGCCGCCGGTGGCGGGCTCGAACACGTAGGGGTTGTTCCACGGGTCGTTGGGAACCGTGGTGAACCCCTTGAGGAAGGTGCGGCCGTTGTCGTCGGGCGTGACGAGGATCTGTAGGTCCTCGGGGTAGCGCCCGCCGTTCTCGATGGCGTAGGTGTCGATGGCTTGCTCGAGGGCGGCGATGTCCATTTCGGCCTTCTTCTTCTGAGCGAAGGTCAGGCGGTCGAGCAGGTTGGGCACGACAAACGTGGCGATCAGTCCGAGGATCACGATCACGACCATCAGTTCGGCGAGCGAGAAGCCCGCGCGCGAACGGCGGGCACGGTGGTGGAGAGAGCGGGTCATGGTGGTGTGGCCGCGCGTGGCGCGGCTAGGAAGCGGTGACGATCGGGTTCACTGGATCTGCCCGACCTTGAGGATCGGCAGCACGATGGAGATGACGATGTAGCCCACGATCAAGGCGAGGACGACGATCAAGATCGGTTCGAGCACGCTGGTGAGCCGGGCCGTCGTGATCTCGATCTCCTCGTCGTAGGCCGCGCCGATGCGATCGAGCATCTGCTCGACCTCGCCGGACTGTTCGCCGACTTGGACCATGTAGCACACCACCGCGGGGAACGCGCCCGAGGCGCGCATCGGCGTGCCGATGTCCGTGCCCTCGACGATGCGCGAGCGGATCAGCTCGGTGGCGTCGGAGATCACCCGGTTGCCGACCACGTTGCGCGTGATCTCGAGGCTCTGCACCACGGGCACGCCCGACTGCAAGAGGGTCGAGAGGGTGTGGGTGAAGCGCGCCACGGCCTGCTTGCGCAGCAGGTCGCCGAGCACGGGCAGGCGCAGCAGCGTGCGGTCGATCCACAGGCGGCCGGCGCCGTTCTTGCGGTGGATGCGCTCGAACGTGAAGGAAATCGCTCCGATGAGCAGCGCCCCTGCCCACCAGTAGTTCTTGAAGAGATCGCTGATCAGGATCAGCACGCGCGTCGGACCGGGCAGGGTCTGGCCCGTGTCGGTCAGCATGGCCGTGATCTTCGGCACGACGAGCGTCATCAGGATGCTGACCACGATCACGCCGATGCCCACCATCATCGCGGGGTAGGTGAGCGCGCTCACGACCTTGCGGCGCAGCGCGCGCTGGGCCTGCATGTAGTCGGCGAGGCGCGTGAAGACGACGTCGAGGTTGCCCGTCGCCTGACCGGCGCGGACCATGTTGACGTACAGGTCGTTGAACCAACTCGGGTGCTCGGCGAGCGCGTCGGCGAGCGAGGCACCTTGGCTGACCCGCTCGCGGATCTCGCGGAACATCGTCTGGGCGGCGCGGTGCTCGGTCTGCTCGATCAGCGCCTTGAGCGCCTCGATCAGCGGGATCCCGGCTCCGAGCAGCGTGCCCAGTTGGCGCGTCGCAGCCGCCACGATCTCGAGATTCGCCGAGCTCGGCCCCGAGCTCGCGGCGCGGATGGCGTTGAGGCGCGCGAACAGGCCCGGCCCCTTGCCCTTCGCCGAGCCCGAGGCGACGACGGTCTTCTGGCCGCCGCGCAATTCGCTGATCTCGCTGACCAGCACGCTGTCGCGGCGCAGCTTGGCGCGCGCGTCGCGCGGCGTGTCCGCGTCGATGATGCCGGTCTTGGTGCCGCCACCTTGGACATAGGCCTTGTACTGGTAGATCGGCACGGCGCGCTCAGCCCATGTCCAGCTGTGTCACGCGCAACACCTCGTCGGGGGTGGTCTGGCGCGTGCGGATCTTGTCGACGCCGTCCGCGCGCAGCGAGATCATGCCGCCTTCGACGGCCTTCTTCTTGAGCTGTGTCGCGTTGGCGCCATTCATGACCAACGTGCGCAGATCCTCGGACATCTCCATGAACTCGTAGATCGCCGTGCGGCCCGCGTAGCCGGAGTTGAAGCACTCCTGACAGCCCGTGCCATGGGCGATCATTCCGCCGAGTTCCTCGGCGCTGAGGCCGAGCTTCTTGCACTTGGCGGCCCATTCGTCGCTGATCGGAACGACCACCTTGCAGTGCTTGCAGATCGTGCGCACGAGGCGCTGGGCGATGACGAGCACGATCGAGCTCGACACGAGGTACGGCTCGACGCCTTGGTCGACCAGACGCGTGACGGTGCTCGGCGCATCGTTGGTGTGGACCGTGGAGAAGACGAGGTGGCCCGTGAGCGCCGCGCGGATCGCGACTTCGGCCGTCTCGAGGTCGCGGATCTCGCCGACCATCATCACGTCGGGGTCCTGACGCAAGAACGAGCGCAGGCCCGAGGCAAAGGTCAGCCCCTTCTTGGCGTTGACCTGCACTTGGCTGATGCCCGGCAGCGAGTATTCGGCCGGGTCCTCGATCGTCAGCACGTTCTTTTCCGTGGTGTCGACCTCGGTCAGCGCCGCGTAGAGCGTGGTCGTCTTGCCCGAGCCGGTGGGGCCGGTGACGAGGATGATGCCGTGGTTGTAGCTCGAGTACTCCCGCAGCATGGCCTCGTTCTTCGCACTGAGGCCGATCTCTTGGAGCGAATAGAGCTTGGCCGTCTTGTCGAGCAAGCGCATGACGATGCGCTCGCCCTGCGTGGTCGGAACCGAGCTGATGCGGACGTCGACCTCGCCCTCGCCGATCTTGATCGTCGCGCGGCCGTCCTGCGGCAGGCGGCGCTCGGCGATGTCCATCTTGCCCATGACCTTGACGCGGCTGACGATGGCTTCGAGCGCCTTCCGCGGGATCGGATCCATGTCGTACAGGATGCCGTCGATGCGAAACCGGACCTGCATGCGGTCGGGGTAGGGGTGGAAGTGCACGTCGGACGCGCGCAGCTTCAGCGCCTGGAACAAGATCGTGTTGACGAGCTTGATGATCGGCGCCTTGTTCGAGGTGTCGAGGACGTCCTCGCCTTCCTCGATTTCCTCCGCGAGTCCGGCGATGTCGCCGTCCTCGGCCACATCGGCCAGCGCCTCGTCGACGCCGTCCGCCTTGTGGCGGTAGGCGCGCGCGATCAGGCGATTGATCTCTTGCCGCGGTGCGAGCACCGGCTCGACGTCCGACCCGTAGAGGGCCGAGAGGTCGTCCATCGGATGCGGGTCGAGCGGATTGCAGGTGGCGACCTTGAGCACGCCATCCTGCTCGTCGATCGCGACGAGGCTGTAGTTGCGCGCGAACTGCACCGGGATGCGGTTCACGAAACTGGCCGGCGGCTGGGCGTCTTCGAGCGCGGAACGGAACTCGAAGCCCAGATGCACGGCATAGGCGTTCAGCAGCGTGCTCTCGGGCAGGTACTCACGCTGGAGGATCACGCGGTCGAGGGAATCCCCCGATTCAGCCGCGAGCTTGCGGCACTCCTCGAGGCGCTCGCGGGGGAGCCCCGCGTCGACGAGCAGATCGGACAGGCTGGCCACGGTCGCTTGCCTACTTCGGGTCCTTGGTGTCGCCGCCCGCCGCGGGCTCGAGGCGCTTGGAAGGATCGATGCCGACCATGTCGGTCGTCGTCTCGCCCGCGCCGGGGCTGCGGAACAGCGGCACGTCGAAGCTGCCGAGGTCCACCGCGCCTTCGGTCTTGCCGAAGTTCGGATCGATGATGCGCACGCGCTCGGCCTCGATGCGCTCGGCGGCCTGCAGCTTCTTCTTGTAGCTGATCTCCGCGAGGTCCGAGAAGTTCGGATCGCGCAGGATGTGCGGCGTCACGAAGAAATACAGCGTGGTTCGATTGTCGCTGTCGGTGTCGCGGCGGAAGAGCGTGCCGAGCAGCGGGATGTCGCCGAGCCAAGGGATCATCGAGCGCGCGCGCACCTTGTTGTCGACGATGATGCCGCCGACGACCATCGTGTCGCCGTTGGGCACGTTGACCTGCGTGGTGATCGTGCGCGTGATGCGCGGCGGGGGAATCGCGCCGTTGGAGGCACCTTGGAAGGTCGCGACCTCGAGCGACACTTGCAGGCGCAGGTAGCCCGACGCCGAGATGGACGGCGAGATGTCCATCGTGATGCCGGCCTTTTGGTAGTCGTTGAAGTTCTGCTGCGTCTGGCCGCCGACGCCGGTGGCGGTGATTTGGGTCGTCGGCTGTTCGTCGAGCGTCTTGACCGTCGCGCCGCCGTTGTTCGTCACCAAGACGCTCGGGATGTTGAGCACGTTGGTGTCGGTGCGGCCCTGCAGCGCCGAGATCAACACCGGCAGGTTGAAGGTGTCGCCGTCGAGCAGTCCGGCGGTGATCCCCTTCGCGGAGTCGAGCGGGATGCGCTGGTCGAACACCCCATCTCCATCGGAGTCCTCGAAGGTCGACAGTCCGAAGTTGGTCAGCCCAAAGCTCCCGGTCTCGGAGCCCGGCAGGTTGGCGCCACCGAGCTCGACGCCGAGGTCGAGCGTATCGCTGCCCGAGAGCTCGATCAGCGCGGTCTCGATCAGCACCTGCTCCTGACGGCGGTCGAGGCGCTGGATCAGCTCGACCACTTCCTCGTAGCGGCGGCGGCTGGCGGCGATCAGCAGCGAGTTGGTGGTCTCGTCGGCGACGACGATCACCTCGTTGTCGCGGCTGGAGAGGCCCTGCGCGGCGGGCTGGGCGGCGCGGCCGCCACCGGCACCGCCGGACGTCACGCGCGAGGCGCCTTCGATGAAGTCCTCGAGCACCTCCGCGAGGTCGTCGGCCTTGACGTGGTCGAGCGCGTAGACGTGGTAGGTGCGCTCGGGCTCGACGACCTCGACGTCGAGGCGGGCGACGAGCTCCTTGATGGCGGCCATGTCTTCGGGGAGCGCCATCACCAGCAGCGAGTTGGTGCGCGGGTAGGTGAGGATCTTCGATTCGCCGCCGCCGCCCGAGATCTGGCCCGTCGCGCCCTGCGGGTTGGCCTGACGCTGGGTCTGCGCCTCGCGCTTGCGCGCCTCGAGCAACTGCTCGAGGATGTCGGAGAGATCCTCCGCCGCCGCGAATTCGAGCGGGATCACGTCGAACTGCGGCGTGATGCCGGTGTCCTGTCCGGCGAGGTCGTCGACGAGCTTGAGGATGCGCGCGATCGACACGACCTGCGGCGCGAAGCCGCGCAGCACCACGCTCTGCGTGTTGGCGACGGGCATGATCGCCTGTTCGGTGCCCTGTCCGCCGACGATGCCGCGTAGCGAGCTGCCGAGCGTGCGCACGTCGGTGTTCGGCAGGTGCAGCACCGTCATGACCTGCGTCGCGACCTGATCGGCGTACTTGTCGAGCTCGTCCGGCAGGATGTAGATCGCCTCGTCCTTCAACAACGCCTTGCCGGCGGCGGCCTGCGAGGGACTCGAGGACTGGATCAGAAAGACGGCGAGGTGGTCGGGTCCGACCTTGGTGATCGTGAACCCGTGGATGAACATCAGGATCTGGTAGAACTCGTAGAACTCCGACTTGGGGATGCGCTTCTCGCCAAACATGCGCACCTTGGCTTCGAGCAGGGCGGGCTGGATCACCTTCTGGTCGAAGTTGAAGTTCTTGCCCGTGGCGACCTGACACATCTTGGTCAGCCACAGCAGGTCGAGGGACTCACCTTCTTCGTCGAGGTTCAGGATGTAGAAGTCCCCGGACTCCTGAATCTTGGGAACCGAGCCCTGCGCCGAACCCGAGCTCGACGTCGTCGCCGAGGCTCCGCCGCCGCTGGCAGCGGGGGCCGCGGTGGTGTTGGCCGCGCGCGGGGCCTGACCGCGCGGGTTGGCGTTGGCACCTGCGCCGCTCGCGCCGCCGCGGTTGTCTTGGCCGGCGGCCGGATTGGCTGGAGCGTTACCCTGGCCATTACCCTGGGCGTTGGCCGGCACCGCGGGCGGCTGCAGCGGGGGTTGTCCCCCGCGTGGGAAGGACTCGATGGCGGCCTGATTGGTGGCCTTGGCGGCTTCGGCGGCCTTGTTGGCCTGTTCCTTGGCCTGCTTGTCGAGCAGGTCCTGCTTGACCGCGTCCTCGTCGGACTGGGCCACCAGCGGGGAGGCGAGCGCGGCGGCCAGGCACAGGGGCAGGAGTACGGGGCGGCAGCTCATCGGGGCGAGGTGTCCCATGAAAGGGCGTATCCCATGGATAGGGCGAAACTTAGCGCGGCGGAGCGCGACTCGGATCGGACTCTAGGAAGCGTGGGAAGGGGAGTCAAAGGGCTCTCGACGGGCCAGAGGCTGCGAGGTGGAGGGCGTTCGAGCGGACGGACGACGGGCCGCTCGCTTTCTTCCCGCCGGCGCCTGCGCCGGTTGGGAGAGCGGAGCGCTCGGGCCCCCAGACGGTAGGATCTTCGGCCCATGGAACTGCGGCAGCTCTTCGCGCCCGCCGATTTGCTCGTCGGCTTCGATCCGACGGATAAGTGGGACGCCATCGCTCGCCTCGTCGAGCACCTCGTGGCGCAGGGCAAGCTGCCGGGGGCCGCGGCGTCGGCCGTGGTCGAGCAGGTGCTCGCGCGCGAGCGCTCGATGTCCACCGGCATGGAACGCGGCATCGCAATTCCGCACGCGGCCGTCGAGCAGGCCGACCACGTGATCGCCTGCATGGGCATCGTGCAGCGCGAGCGCGGGCTCGACTTCGAGAGCATCGATGGCAAGCCCACGCGCATCGTCGTGCTGCTCGTGATTCCCCGTTCCCAGAAGCTGCTCCACATCCGCACGCTCGCCGACGTGGCGCGCGTGTTGGGCAACGACGCGGTGCGCGAGACGATCGTCGCGGCGCCGGATTCCGCGCGCGCTTGGGAGAGCCTCGCCTCCGGCGATGCCACCACGCGCCGCTAAGGCGTCCCGGTTCAGCGTGCGCTCGACGGCGCGGATGTTCGGCGCAGCGTGGCTCGCGGGTGCGGGCGCCATGGGACTGCAAGCGTCGTGGTTGGCCCACGCCGGGCTGGTCGGGGGGCAGTCGGTCGCGGGAGCGTACGGGCCGGGCGCCTACGTCGCTGGTTGGGCGCTCGGAGCGTGGCTCGCTGCACGCGCGGGCGTGGGGGGACGCGCGCTGGCCGCGCTCGGGGCGGCGTGGACGCTGGGAGGCAACGCGCTCGCATGGGCGTTGCTCGCACCCGACCTGCCGTGGGCGACCGCGCGCGTTCTGCTGGCGCTCGCGCTGTGCGCAGTGGGTTCGGGCTGGTTCTTGACCGCCGCCGCGCGCGCGCTCGCGGCGCGAGCTCCCCGCGAGGGGATCGGCTCGCTCCTCGCCTCCAACTTGGTCGGTGCGATGTGCGGCGCGCTCGCGCTCGGGCTGTTCGCCACGGCGCAGTGGGGGCGCGATCGCGCGCTCGTGCTCTCGCTGCTGCTGTTGCTGGCGAGTTTCGGCCTGTTGCCGCGCCTCGCGCTCGCGACGAAGCCCGAGGCCCAGCGCTCGACGACGGATCCGCTCGCGTTCGCGCTGGTGGCCGGAACGACGCTGTGTGGGCTCGGCCTGGAGTGGATTTGCGCGCGCGTGGCCGTGATGTGGATCGGCAGCGAGACGGCGCAACTGACGCTCGTCGTGGCGGTCGCCTTGCTCGCGCTCGCCGGGGGAGCCGTCGCGGCGCGCTGGTTGGGAACGGGCGCGCGCGCCGTCACGGCGTGCCTGTGTCTGTGCGCGCTGGGTTCGCTCTGGCCGCTGCACGCCGACCGAGCGCTCGCGCTCGTGCGCGAGCACGGCGATCTACCCATGGCGCTGGTGCTCGTCGTGCCGACGCTCGCGCCGCTGGGTGCGGTGCTTCCGCTGCTGCACGCGCGCGCGCGCGGCGAGAGCGGCCGACGGCTCGGGGACTTGGTGCGTGCGGAGGTGATCGGAGCGCTGCTCGCCGGACCCGTGCTCCACGCAGGCCTCGTCGCGAGCGTCGGGATCAAGGGCACCTTGGCCGCGCTGTGCGCATTGGCGGGACTGCTCGCCGCCGTCTGGTCGCTGCGCGAGCGCGACTACCTCGGAGCGTTCGGCGCCGCGCTCGTCGGTGCCCTGCTCGCCGTTGCCGCCGCGCAGTCCCCGGCCCCCGCGCTCTCCTCTCCCAAGCTCGTCGACCCCGCGCTCCGCGTGCGTTTTTTTCGCGAGGACGAGCACTTCAGCGTGGCCGTCGTCGACGACGGCGTGCTCGGCGAACGCACGTTGCTCACCGACCAATTCCGCGCCGCCGGCAATGGCCCCGACTACCGCTACATGCAGGCGCTCGGGCACCTGCCAGTGTTGCTCCACCCACAGCCGCGCCGCGTGGCCGTGCTCGCGCTTGGAACGGGCACGACGCTCGGCGCGGTGTCGCTGCACGACGAAGTGGAGCGCATCGAGGTGCTCGAGATCTCCTCCGCCGTGGTCGAGGCCGCGGCGCTGTTTGGCGAGCTCAACCGCGGCGCTCTCGATCGCGTGACGCTCGAGCGGGGAGACGGGAGCGAGCGCGTGGCGGTGATCGTGGAGGATGGTCGCCGCACGCTGGCGCTGCGGCCCGCGCGCTACGACGTGGTGACCATGGAGCCCCTGCTCCCCGACTCGCCCTTCGGCGTGTATCTCTACACGCCCGAGTTCTATGCGGTCGCGCGCGCCGCACTCGCGCCGGGCGGCATCCTCTGCCAGTGGATTCCACCGCACGCGCTCGAGCCGGACAGTTTCGTCGCGCTCCTGCAGGCCTTTTCCGTCTCGTTCCCCGATGCGCGTGCGTGGCTGTTCGGCACGCAGGTGTTGCTCACCGGCAGCGCACTCGCTCCGTCGGTCGCTCCCCAGCGTTGGAGTGAATTGGATTCAGAGCTGCTCGCGACGCTGCGCGAGCTCGGACTGGGCCAACGCGAGGAATTGGCTGCGCGGCATGTGGCGGAGCTCTCTGATTGGGAGCAGCCCGCGCGACGCCTGCGCGACTGGGATCCGTGGATTGCGTGGCGCGCCAAGCCCGAGGGCAGCGCGGTGCTCGCTTGGTTGCCGGCGAACCTCGAGCGACTCGAGGCGCACGCCAGCTCGCTCGCGTGGGGCGAGCCGGAGCGCGAGCGCGCGCTCGCGGCCGTGCGCGAGTCGCGGCGCGCGCTGGGTTGGGGCGAGTTCGAGTTGCGCCGCGGCGAGATCGATGCGCAGGCGGCTCGCGCGCGCGCGCTGGCTCCGCTCGAGAGGCTCGAGCGGAGCTGGCGCACCGATGCCGAGGTGCGCGCGGTGCGCGAGGAGATCGAGTTTCTGTACGGCATGCGAACGGGCGTGGCCGAGCTCGCGCGCGGCAACGGACGTGCCGCGCTCGAGGCGCTGCTCGGAGCGGCCGAGGCGCGGCCGCTGCGCGCCGATGTCCACGCCTATGTCGCCGCCGCGCTGTGGGCGAGCGGAAAGCGTGAGGCGGCGCAGGTGGCGGGCGAGCGAGCGGTGACGTTGTGCCCGCGCCTCGCTCAAACGCCGCAGGGGGCGCGCGCACTCGCGCTCGGCCTGCCGCCGGAGCTGCTGGGCGCGCGCTGAGCGCTCAGGCCCACTCGTCGAGGCGCGCCGAGATCGCGCGCTCGATCTGCGACGCGACCTGCTCGTAGGCGGAGCGCGGGCCGCCGATCGGATCGGAGATGTCGCGTCCGTCGGGATCGAGCAGCGCGCAGTGGCGATCCTTGCCCGGCGGCAGGGACTGCTTGAGCGCCTGCAAGTGGGAGCGCGTGAGCGCGTACACGCGATCCAAGCGCGACACGAGCTCGGGCAGAGCCACCTGCGCGCGGTGCTCGGCGAGATCGATGCCGCGCGCGGCGAGCGTGGCGACCGCGTGGTCGGACGCAGGGTCGCCGGGCGAGGCGTACACGCCCATCGACTGCACCGTGAATCCCAACTCGCCGATGCGCTCGGGCGCGACGCCCAGACGAATCCCCAGCGCAGCGCGCGCGAGGCCCTCCGCCATCGGACTGCGACAGGTATTGCCCGTGCAGACGAAACCGATGCGCAGGCCAGCGGTGGCGCGCAGAGCCGCGAGGTCGAACAGACCCGCGCGCACGAGTCGCAGTCTGCCCGCGACGCATTCGAGCACGGCCGCGCGCTCGGCCAGACGCGCTGGACCGGCGTCGAGCGTGCAGGCCACCTGAGCGCTCGCGGGCACCGACTGCGGATCGCTCGCGCACTCGACTCCCGCGAGCGCAAAGGGCGCCGCGGCGATCAGCTTGGCCGCGATCGGATGCGCGGGCGCGCGCCAGCGCTCGGGCAGGGCGAGCACCAGCGGGCCGGGCCAGTGGCGGGAGGCGAGGCGGCGCAGCATCGGGGTGGGCTTGGGCAACTCATCCACGCCGCGCACGAGGCGCGCCGCGGGCTCGCCGCAAAGCGCCGTGAGACGTTCGGTCGCCGCCGCGAGATCGGCGCGCGCGACGAGTGTGTAGAGCGTGTCGGTCGGAACGGCCACGAGCGCGCCGCGCGCGAGCGCGTCGAGAGCGGGGGCCAGCGAGGCCGCCGAAGCGTCCGGACGGATCGGAATGCGGAGCGGTTCCTGCTGCATCAGGGCCGCATCGTGCCGCGGCGGGGCTCTTTGTAGCCTATTGCGGCCCTTGGATCATGGACACGCCCGAGAACCGCAGCACCTCGCATGCACCGCGCCCGCGCACTTCGCAGGAGCAACTCGCCTTCATGGTCCGACTCGCAGGCGGCCTCGCCCATGAGATCAAGAACCCGCTCTCGACCATCGCGATCAACCTCGCGCTGCTCGAGGAAGCGTGGGGCAAGCCCGGCTCGGGGCGCGGCAACGGCGGGCCGGAGTTGACGCCGCGCGAGCAGCGCTCCCTGCACCGCATCAAGACCCTGCAGCGCGAAGTCGGCCGCATGGAGGCCATTCTGGAGGACTTCCTGCAGTTCGTGCGGGGAGCGCAGATCAATCGCGCGCCGCGAGATCTCGCGGCCATCCTGCGCGAGTTGCTCGACTTCGTGGAACCCGAGAACGTGCAGGCCGGGATTCGCCATGTCGTCGACCTCGCGGTCGGCATGCCGCTGGTGATGCTCGACGAGACGGCGATCAAGCAGTCGCTGCTGAACCTGCTGAAGAACGCGCGCGAAGCGATGCACAGCGGCGGCGAGCTGCTCGTGCGCGTGCGGCGCGAGGGCAACTGGGCCGAGGTGCTCATCACGGATACCGGGGTGGGCATGAGCCCCGATGCGCTCGAGCACTGCTTCGACGAGTATTGGTCGGACAAGAAGGGCGGCACGGGGCTCGGGCTGCCGACGACGCGGCGCATCATCGAGGAGCACGGCGGCACCGTGCACGTCGTGAGCCAGCGCGGGATCGGCACCTCGTTCTCGATCTACCTGCCGCTGCTCGTCGAGATCGCGCGCGGCGCGGCGGGCGAGCGCGCGGTCGACGTCGCGGCCGAGGTTGAAGCGCGCGATGTGCGCGACGAAGTCGAGGCGCGCGCCGTGCGCGACGAAGTCGAAGCGCGCGCCGTGCGCGACGAAGTCGAAGCGCGCGCTGTGCGCGACGAGGAACGCCGATGAGCTCGGGGCCCGCGGTCAGGGTGCTCATCGTCGACGATGACGAGGCGCATGCGGAGTCGCTCGCCGACCTGCTGGAGATCGACGGCTACTCCTGCGTGCTCGCGCACTCCGGCGCCGAGGGCATCGCACGCCTCTCGGAGGAGACGTTCGACGCGGTCCTCACGGACCTGCGCATGCGCGACAAGAGCGGGCTCGACGTGCTGCGCGAGTCGAAGACGCTGCAGCCCGACGCCGCCGTGATCCTGATCACCGGCCACGGTTCGGTGGAGACCGCCGTCGACGCGATGCGCAGCGGCGCCGCGGACTACCTGCAAAAGCCGGTCAACGGCGCGGAGCTGCGCACGCGCCTCCCGCGCGCCATCGAGGCGCGCAACCTGCGCCGCGACAACTTGGAGCTGCGCAAGCAGCTCGACGAGCGCTTCGGCCTCACCGGCCTCGTCGGGAACTCGCCGCAGATGCAGCGCGTGTTCTCGATCGTGCGGCAGGTCGCCGGCACGACGGCGACGGTGCTGGTGCTCGGCGAGAGCGGGACGGGCAAGGAGCTCGTGGCGCGCGCCGTACACGGCAACTCGCCGCGCCGCGAGCGCAATTTCGTGGCCGTCAACTGCGCGGCGCTCAGCGAAGGCCTGATCGAGTCGGAGCTCTTCGGCCACGTGAAGGGCGCCTTCACCGGCGCCGTGTCCGCCAAGGAGGGTCGCGTCGTGCACGCCGATCACGGCACGCTGTTCCTCGACGAAGTGGGGGACATGCCGCTGCTCACGCAGGCCAAGCTCTTGCGCGTGCTCGAGACGCGCGAGGTGCTGCCCGTCGGCGGCAACACGCCGCGCAAGGTGGATGTTCGGCTCGTGGCGGCCACCAATCGCGACCTGCGCGCGATGGTCAAGGAAGGCACGTTCCGCGAGGACCTGCTGTTCCGCCTGCAGGTGGTCGTGATCGATCTTCCGCCGCTGCGCGATCGCGTCGGCGACATCCCGCTGCTGATCGACCACTTCATCGGGGAGCTCTCGCGCCAGCACGGGCGGACCCTGCGGGGAATCTCGCCCGAGGCGCGCACGGCGCTCCTGCGCTACGCGTGGCCCGGCAACGTGCGCGAGCTGCGCAACGTGATCGAGAACATGGTCCTGCTCGCCGGAGCGGACGTCCTCGCGCTCGAGGACGTTCCGGCGGAAGTGCGCGAAGTGGCGCGCGAGCCGCGCAAGGGCGGCGGCTACGAGCTCGCCGGCCGTTCGATGCCCGAGGTCGAACGCGACCTGATCGAAGCGAATCTGCGGCTGTGCGCCGGCAATCGCGAGAAGGCGGCGCGCATCCTGTGCATGGGCGAGCGGACGCTGTACCGCAAGATCAAGGAATACAAGCTCTAGGACGGGGCGCGGCGCGCTCCGGCCTCGACTGCCACGCTGGCAGCGACCCCGCCAAGGGTGTCACAATGGCAGCGCAATCGGCCTTGGCGCGGCTCTGGAGGGCGTTGGAGAGCCTGCCGGTCGCCGCGCTCGCGTGGCACGGAGTTTGATTTGGACCGGCGTCCCCAGCTCCCACGAAAGCGACAGGAACACCATGGCCCAGCAAGGCAAGATCATCGGCATCGACCTCGGCACCACGAACTCGGTGGTGGCCGTGATGGAAGGCGGCGAGCCCGTCGTCATCACCAACATGGAAGGCTCGCGACTGACGCCGTCGGTGGTGGCGTTCCAAGGCGAGAACCGGCTCGTCGGCGCGCCCGCCAAGCGTCAGGCGGTGACCAACCCGACCCGCACGGTCGCCTCGATCAAGCGCTTCATGGGCCGCCGTCACCGCGAGGTGGCGAGCGAGGAAAAGCGCGTCGCCTACAAGATCTCGGGCGGCTCCGAGGAGCTCGTCAAGGTCGACATCGACGGCAAGCAGTTCACGCCTCCGGAGATCAGCGCCATGGTGCTCTCGGCGCTCAAGGAGTCGGCCGAGGCCTACTTGGGCGAGCAGGTGACGCGCGCCGTGATCACGGTGCCCGCCTACTTCAACGACGCCCAGCGTCAGGCGACCAAGGACGCGGGCACGATCGCTGGCCTGGTGGTCGAGCGGATCATCAACGAGCCCACCGCGGCGACCCTCGCCTATGGCCTCGACAAGAAGAAGTCGGGCAAGGTCGCGATCTACGACCTCGGCGGCGGCACGTTTGACGTCTCGATCCTCGAGATCGGCGACGGCGTGTTCGAGGTGCTCGCCACCAACGGCGACACGCACTTGGGCGGCGATGACTTCGACGACGCGCTCATCCAGCACGTCGCCGGTGAGTTCCAAAAGCAGACCTCGATCGACGTGCGCAAGGATCCGATGGCGCTGCAGCGCCTCAAGGAAGCCTGCGAGAAGGCGAAGATCGAACTCTCCAGCGGCATGCAGACCGACGTCAACCTGCCGTTCATCACCGCCGACGCCAACGGTCCCAAGCACCTGCACGTGACGCTGACGCGCGCCAAGTTCGAGCAGCTCGTCGACGCTCTGATCGAGCGCACCAAGGGGCCCTGCCTGCAGGCGCTCAAGGACGCCAATCTGAGCCCCGACAAGATCGACGACGTGATCTTGGTCGGCGGGCAGACGCGCACGCCCGCGGTGGTCGCGATGGCGAAGAAGATCTTCGGTCGCGATCCCAACAAGTCGGTCAACCCCGATGAGGCGGTGGCCGTCGGCGCCGCGATTCAGGGCGGCATCCTCGGCGGCGAAGTCAAGGACGTGGTGTTGCTCGACGTCACGCCGCTCTCGCTCGGCATCGAGACGCTCGGCGGCGTGTTCACCAAGCTGATCGAGCGCAACACGACCATCCCGACCTCGAAGAGCCAGGTGTTCTCGACCGCGTCGGACAGCCAGCCGTCGGTCGAGATCCACGTGCTGCAGGGCGAGCGCGAGTTCGCCAAGGACAACCGCACGCTCGGCCGCTTCCACTTGGACGGCATCCCGCCCGCGCCGCGCGGCATGCCGCAGATCGAAGTGACCTTCGACATCGACGCCAACGGCATCCTCAACGTCAAGGCCAAGGATCGCGGCACCAACAAGGAGCAGAAGATCCGCATCGAGTCGTCCTCGGGCCTCTCGAAGGACGAGGTCGAGCGCATGCGCGCCGACGCGGAGGCGCACGCCGGCGAAGACAAGCGTCGGCGCGAGTTCGTCGATCTGAAGAACCAGGCCGAGGCGCTCGTGCACGAGACGGAGAAGTCGCTCGGCGAACACCGCAGCAAGCTCTCCGACGCGGATGTGAAGGCCATCGAGTCGGCCCAGGACGCGCTCAAGAGCGCGGCCGCGGGGGACGACAAGGTGGCGCTCGAGAAGGCCCTCGCGGACTTCCAGCGCGCGGCGCAGAAGCTCGGCGAAATCGTCTACAAGGAGAGCCAGAACGCAGCCGCCGCGGAGCAGTCTGGCGGCGGCGACTCGGGCTCACACGGCAGCGCTCAGTCTGGCCCTCGCAGTGGCGCTCAGTCTGGCCCGCGTGGCGGCGCTCAGTCTGGCCCGCGTGGCGGGACGCAGTCCGGCGCCCGTGCGAACGGCGACGAGCCGATCGACGCCGACTTCGAGGTCAAGCAGTAGCCGGACCCACCTCGCCCCGCGCCGGGGAGGTTCGAACCGCACGCCCAGCTCTCCGTTGTGGGGAGCTGGGCGTGTTGCGTAGGCCAGCCTCGCGCGGGAGGTACGAGTGGACCGGGGCCGCGCGCTCGTCCCCCGTTCCGCCCATCCCCTCCTCCGCGGCCTTGGTGCGTTGTCCTGCGCGAGCCCGACCGCTACTGTTCTCCGCCCGTGATCACCGTCCGCGACCTCACGCGCCGCTTTGGCCCGCACACCGCCATCGAGGGCCTCTCGTTTCACCTCGAGCGCGGTGAGGTGGTCGGATTTCTCGGCCCCAACGGCGCGGGCAAATCGACCACGATGCGCATCTTGTCGGGCTACCTGCCCGCGACGAGCGGCTCGGCCGAGGTGGCGGGATTCGATGTGCTGCGCAACTCGCTCGAGGTGCGCCGACGCATCGGGTACCTGCCGGAGTCCGTGCCGCTCTACGCCGAGCACCGCGTCGAGGAGATGCTCGAATTCCAAGGTCGGCTGCACGGGCTCTCGCGCTCGGAGCGGCGCGCGCGCATCCCGCGCGTGCTCGAGCGCGCCGGCATCGCGGACCGCTCGCGCGCCATCATCGGCGCCCTCTCGCGCGGCCAGCGCCAGCGCGTCGGCATCGCAGTCGCGTTGCTGCCCGATCCAGAGGTGTTGATCCTCGACGAGCCCACCAGCGGCCTCGATCCGATCCAGCGTCTGGAGATGCGCAAGCTGCTCGTCGAGCTCGGCCGCGAGCACACGGTGCTGCTCTCCAGCCACATCCTCCCGGAGATCGAAGCGGTCTGCCCGCGCGTGATCATCCTCTCCAAGGGGAGCATCGCGGCGGATGGAACGCAGGACGAGCTCGTGCGCAAGCTCGGCGGCGGAGCGCGGCTGCGCCTCGAGGCGTTGGTCGGACCTGATGTCGCGACGGCGGTGCGTCTGTTGAAAGCGCTCCCGGGTGTGGTGGAGGTGCGCGACGGCGGACGGCTGGGCATCCACCACGTGTTCGAGCTGCCCTGCGCGCAGGACCTGCGCGAGGACGTGGGCGCGCTCGCCCATGCCAAGCGCTGGGCGATTCGCGAGCTGTCGTGGCAACGTCCGAGCCTCGAGCAGCTGTTCGCGCGCATCGCGCTCGACCTGCCCGACGATCCGCCGAGCACCGTGTCGCCGAGCACCGCATCGCGGGCGGAGGAATCGCCGGCGAGTGCGAGTCGCACGACGCTCGTGCAGCTCGACGTGAGCGCGCCGCTCTCGACGTCACAGCCCGCGCCCGCCGCGGCTGCGGCGCAGGGCAAGATCGTCTACAACCTCAACCCCTTCGACATGGGAGCGTCGCGCGACCTCTCCAAGCCCAAGCCCATCGACGGGCCTGCCGCGTCGCCGAAGGAGGACGCGTGAGCGGGGCTTGGACGATCTACCGCCGCGAGCTCGCGGGGCTGTTCTTCTCGCCCTTGGCGTGGGTGCTGCTGTGCATCGCGCTCGCGTTCAACGGCTTCTTCTTCGTGCTCTCCGTGAAGGGTTTTGGCGGCGACGTGCTGCAGTCGATGTCGTTCTTGCTCGGCGGCAGCTACACGTTCTGGATGCTCGTGGTGCTGCTGCCTCCGCTGCTCACCATGCGCATGTTCAGCGAGGAAGCGCGCACCGGAGTGCTCGAGTTCCTGCTCACGGCCCCGGTGAGCGACTTCGCGGTCGTGCTCGGCAAGCTGCTCGCCGCGACCACGCTGCTCGCGGTGCTGTGGTCGAGCGCGTTCCTCTACGGGCTCGCGCTCGCGGCGCTGGGCACGCCGCCGGACTGGGCGCCGCTCGTCTCGGGCGTGTGTGGTGCGACGCTGGTCTCCGCGCTGTTCTGCTCGGTCGGGCTGGCCATCAGCGCCCTGTGCAACACGCCCTTGCTGGCGGCGTTTTTCGCCACCATCGCCAACGCCGCCATCCTGTCGCTGCCGTTCGTCGATGCCCTGCTCGCGCTCCCGCCGGGCTCGCCGCTGCGCGTGGCGCTCGGGCACGCCAACGTGATCACGCAGTTCCAAGCGAGCTTCGTCGTCGGCGCGCTCGACACCAAGCACGTGCTGTTCTTCGTCGTCTGGACCGGCTTCTTCTCGTTCGTCGCGACGCGCGTGCTGGAGGCCCGGCGATGGTGGTGAGAACCCCGGCCCTCGCGGGGCGCGGCGGCACGCTCGCGTGGTCGCGCTCCTCGCTCCTGCTGCAGGTCTTCGGCGTCGTGGGACTGATGTTCCTCGGCGCCGTGCTGGTCACGTATCTGGGCACCTTGCCCGGCCTGCGGCGGCGTTTCGACCTCACGGCCGTCGGCAGCAACACGCTCGACGAGCGGCTCGCCGAGCTCGTGGTGAAGCTGCCCGAGCCGGTGCTCGTCGAGGTGTTCTTCCGGCCCTTCGACTATCCGCTGACGCGCGTCGGGGCACAGGCGCAGGGGCGCATGTCGCAGTTGCTCCACGTGGCCCGCAACCAGTTCCCCGACCAGCTGAAGGTGCGCGAGCACGACCTCGCCGACGTCGCCAAGGTGTCGGTGCGCATGAAGGAGCTCGGCCTCGAGGAAGACAACGTGGTCGTCGTCACGCGCGGCAAGCACAAGGTCGTGCTGCGCCTGCTGCGCGACATCGCGCGCATCGACCCCGGCAACCCGCTCGTCGAGAGCGAGCCGACGCTCGAGGCGTTCCGTGGCGAGGAGGCGCTCGGCGTCGCGCTGCTGCGCGTTTCGATCGAGGAGACGCCGCGCATCGTGTTCACGGTCGGACATGGCGAGCGCGACCTGTTCGACGTCGAAAAGCCGCTCGGCCTCGGTCGGCTGCACTCGGCCCTCGTCGCGGACGGACTGCGCGCGGATCGCTGGGACTCCAGTGCGGATCCGAGCGTGCCGTCCGACGTGCGCGTGATCGCCATCGTCGATCCCCAGCAGCCCTTCTCGAGCGCCGAGCTCGACGTGATCGAGCGCTTCGTCCAAGACGGTGGGCGGCTGCTCGTCACGACGACCGGAAATGCGGCGTTGTTCGGCCAGCCCGGCAGTCCCGAGGCCCTGGCGGCGCGACTGGGAATCGGCGCGCGCGCCGGTTTCGTGGCCCAGCCGATTCCCGATGGATTCGGCGGCTGGCGCATGGGGATCGAGCAGTGCGGCACGATCGTGGTCGCCGGCGCGGGGCTCGACCGTCGCCATCCGGTCACGGAGTCGCTGTGGCGGGCGGACGAGCGCGTCGGCCTGCCCAACGCGCGCGCGCTCGTGCCCGAGGGCATCCGGCCGCAGAACTCGGTGCTCGTCGACCTGCTGCGCAGCCCGGAGGCCAGTTGGCGCGATCTGCCGCAGTCGGGCGGTCGCGGCGACTGGCGCTTCGACCAGCGCGGCGAGGAAACGGGCCCCTTCGCCGTGGCCATGGCGCTTGCGTTTCCGCCGGTGGACTCCGACTTCGGCTCGGATTCCGGCTCGGATTCCGGCTCGGATTCCGGCTCGGACTCGCCATCCGGTGCGCAGAGCGAGCGGCGCGCGGCGCGCGTGATCGCGCTCGGAGCGAGCGACGTGCTCTCCAACGACATCCTCGCTCGCAACCGCGACTTCGTGATGAACGTCTTCAACTGGCTCGCGCAGCGTGACTATCGCCTCGTGATCCGTCCGCGCGAAGTGGAGCAGCGCGTGCTCGATCTCGCCAACACGAGTGCGCTCACGCTGCTGAACGTGCTCGCGTTCGGCGTGCTCCCCGGCCTGTGCGCGGTGCTCGGTGTCGTCGTGGCCTTCGCGCGGAGACGCTGAGCATGCACCTGCGCAAGCTCGTGACGTTGTCGGTCGTGGTGGGGGGCCTCGTCGCGCTCGCGCTCTGGCAGCGCGGGGAGCAGCAGTCGCTGCGCACGCGCGCCGAGGCGGCGTTGCTCTCGGGGTTCGACCGCACGCGCGTGCGCTCGATCCGCGTCGACAATCTCGAGCGCGGCCTGCAGCTGCGCGTCGAGCGCCGACCGACCGAGTGGCAGATCGTCGATCCCGTCGATTTCCCGGCGGAGATGGCCGTGATCGAGGTGCTGCTCGACTCGCTCTCGACGCAGCACGCCAAGCCGGCGCCGGACACCGATCCCGCCAAGGTGTCGCTGGATCCGCCGCGCGTCCTGATCGAGATCGAGGAAGACCTCGGAGACAGACTGCTCCAGCGCAAGATCGAGCTCGGCGCCGTCGATCTCGACGAGAACTGGGTCTACGCGCGCGCCGACGGTGAGATCTTCCGCACGGAGCGCGCGCTGGACTCGACGTTGGAGCGCGACCTGCCAGACTGGCGCTCGCGCTTTCTGTTGCGCACGTCCGCGCGTCAGGTCGTCGAGTTGCGGCGCACCGGCACCATCCTGTTCGATCCTCAGGCGCAGGCGAGCGATTTGGGCCTGGTGGCGCTGCTCGACGGCGGCTGGCGCGCGGCCGAGCCGTTCGAGGCCGCGCTCGACCGCGAGACGTTCGATCGCATGCTCGTCAGCGCCTGTGCGATGCGCGCGTTTTCGTTCATCGATGCGCCCGGCCCGCTGCGCGAGTACGGCCTCGATCCTGCGCGACTGCGCGTCGAGCTCGTCTCGGCCGACGGTCGGCGCGAAGCGCTCCTGCTCGCGCCCGAGGGCGCGAGCGAGATGTGGTATGCGGCAAAGGAGGGCTTGCCCTACGTGTTCCGCGTCGGGCCGGACGCGGTGATGAGCATCGCGCCGCCGTCCTTGGGATTGATCGAGCGCGAGTTCGCCAGCGTGGCGCGCGACAGCGTGCTGAAGGTCGAGCTCACGCACGGCGAGCGCGCCACGACGCTCGAGCGGGTGGAGCGCGGCTGGCAGGTGCGCGCGAGCGAAGGCGGGAAGCTGGTGCTCGCGGGCGACGTCGCGGACGCGCAACTCGTGGGGGACGCACTCGGCGTGCTCGAGCGCGCGCGCATCGACGATTTTCTGGTGGGGCGCAGCCTCGCCTCGCAGGACGTGGTCGCCGCGATCCGAGTTCACACGAGCGAGGACGTGCAGGGCGGCGTGTTCGGACCGATCGTGCGCGCGGCGGACGGCGTCGAAGCCGTGCAATTCCGACGCGACGGTGACTCGCTGGTTTCGCTCGTGTCGTCCGAGCTGCTCGCGCTCGCCGCGCGTCCCGCCGACTCGTGGCGCAGCCTCGACCTGCACCGCGTGCCCGAGATCGAAGTGGCCCGCATCGAGTTGCTCCAAGGCCCGGCCACGCGCTCCTACGGGCGCGAGGACAAGGGACGTTGGGTCCGCATGGGCACGACGCTCGAGGCCCGGGAGTTCGCCAAGCTCGTCGATCGGGTGCTCAACGTGCGCGCCGAGCAGATTCTGCAGCGTGGGGACGAGACGCTGCGCGGGGCGGTGACGGTGCGGATCGTGCGCTACAGCGGTGACGGGCTGGAGTTCAGCCTCGGCGAGCTCACCCTGCCCGATGGCGGCGTGGTGGCGGCCTATCGCACCGGCGCGCGGCTGGCGCAGGTGAAGGGGGATCTCACGGTCGCGCTGCGCGCCCTGCTGCAGTCGGAGTAGGTGCGCGAGCGGTGCTTGCGGGGGCTCGACCGAGCGCCTAACATTCGGACAACGATCGGCCTTCTCGGCCCCGAGAGCGGGCCTGCGGCCGCGGAGTTCGGCACCATGACGCAGCCCGAGTCCACCGCTGTTCCGTCGCCCGAAGAAGGTGGCGCGCGCCTGTCGCGCTCGCGGCGCACCGTGCCCGAGTTGGAGGCGCTGCTGCGCGCGGACCCCGAGCTCGCGCCGCGCTTCCCCCACTGGCAGCGCGTCCCCGCGCGTGCGGAGCGCAGCCGCGCGCTGAACGCTGTGCTCGATCCGCGGCTGCGGGAAGTGCTCGCCGCGCGCGGTCAGTCGCGTCTCTACGAGCACCAAGCGCGAGCGATCGAGCTCGCGCTCGAAGGTCGCGACGTGCTGATCGCGACACCGACGGCGTCGGGCAAGACCCTGTGCTACGTCGCGCCGCTGCTGCAGCGACTGTTGGAGTCCGACGGCGCCGCGCGCGCCATCGCGCTCTTCCCGACCAAGGCGTTGAGTCAGGATCAGTCGAGCGGACTCAATGCGCTCATCGGAGCGCTCGGCTTCGACTGGCACAGCTTCACCTACGACGGCGACACGCCGCCGAGCGTGCGGCGCACCTTGCGCGACGACGGCCACATCGTGCTGACGAACCCGTGGATGCTCCATGCAGGCATCCTCCCCAACCACGCGAAGTGGTCCGAGCTGTTCGCCAACTTGCGCACGATCGTGATCGACGAGGTGCACACGCTCTCGGGCGTGTTCGGTTCGAGTGTCGCGAACGTGCTGCGGCGTTTGCTGCGCATCGCGGCGCACTACGGCAGCCACCCGCGGTTCATCCTGTGCTCGGCGACGCTGCGCGACGCGGCTGCGCACGCCCGACGACTCACGGGGCGCGACGTCGCCGTGGTCGACGAGGACGGCTCTCCCTCGGGCGAGCGCGTGTTCGGCGTGTACAACCCGCCGCTGCTCGATGCGGTCGCCGGTCTGCGCGCCAACGCGCTCGAAGAAGCGCGGCGTCTCGCCAAGCACCTGTGCGGCCCTGCGCGTCAGGTGATCTTCTTCTGCCAGCAGCGCACGGGCGTCGAGGTGCTCACGCGCTATCTGAAGGAGAGCGCCGCGGAGTTCGGGCTGGCGCCCGACGAGATTCGCGGCTATCGCGGCGGCTATTTGCCGCTGCACCGGCGCGAGATCGAGGAGGGGCTGCGGCAGGGCAGCGTCAAGGTCGTCGTCTCGACCAACGCGCTCGAACTCGGGATCGACATCGGGCGCCTCGACGTGGCGGTGCTGGTCGGATACCCCGGCTCGCAGGCGTCCTTCTGGCAGCGCGCGGGACGCGTGGGCCGCCGTGGACAGCCGAGCCTGACGGTTCTGATCACGCGCTCCGATCCGCTCGACCAGTACCTGTCCGCGCATCCCGACTATCTGTTCTCCGCGCCGCGCGAGCGCCTCGGGCTCGACCCCGACAACCTCGTGATTCTCTCCGAGCAGGTGAAGTGCGCGTCGTTCGAGCTCCCATTCCGCGAGAGCGAGTTGGGAAGTGGCAGCTTCCGCGGCGCGCCGCACGTGCCGGAGATCCTCGACTACCTCGCGGAGGAGTCCAAGCTCCTGTTGCGGCGCGGCGACACGTGGCACTGGATGGCGGACGCCTATCCCGCGCAAGACGTGACGCTCGCCGGTGGCGGACCGGACAACGTGCTGATCCTCGACGTCGAGACGAAGAAGGCGATCGGCGAGATCGACCGCGAGGGTTCGCTCACGACCGTGCACGAGGGCGCGATCTATCAGGTGCAAGGCGAGACGTGGAAGGTCGAGCGCTTCGACTACCAGAACCGGCGCGCGTACGTGCGCGCGGTCGAGAGCGACTACTTCACGGAAGCGGAAGTGGATACGACGCTGCGCGTGCTGCGACAGGAGAAGCAGGCGCTGCGCGAGCGCGCGGACGGAATCGAGGACTACGCGGTCCACACCGGCGAAGTGCATGTGACCACCGTCGCGACGCAGTACAAGAAGATCCGCTTCTACACGCGCGAGAACGTCGGCACGGAGGCGATCCACCTACCGCCCGAGGAGCTCGACACGCAGTCGTTCGTGCTCACGATCTCCAACGAGACGGCGCAGGCGCTGGGACTGGTGGGCTCCGAGCGCGGCGCGGCGTGGCGCGGAGCGGGCGGGCTGCTGCGGCGCGTCGCGCCGCTGTTCTTGCGCTGCCAGCCGCAGGACCTCGGGCTTTCGACCGAGGTGCGCTCCACGCACTTCCTGCGACCCGCGATCGTGCTGTACGACCGTGTGCAGGGTGGCGTGGGGCTCGCGGAAGTGCTGTTCGAGAACCACCGCGACGTCTTCGAGGCCGCGCTCGAGGTCGTGGCACGCTGTGAGTGCAAGCACGGTTGTCCCGCCTGCGTCGGGCCGCGCGCGGAGTGCGGCCAGCAAGGCAAGCTCGCGACGCGTCGGCTGCTCGAGCACCTCGTCAGCGGCGCCGTCGCGCGCCGCGTGCAACCCGAAGGCGTGGCGTGACGGAGAGCTTCATGGACCGACTGCGGCGCCTGCGGCGCGAGCCTGACTCGCAAGCCGCCGCGTCCGCGGCGTTGCCCTCAGGGCCGCGGGAGCTGCCGGAGTGGCTGCGCGCGCGACTGGACAAGCACGGGAGCGACGCGGTGAGCAATTTGGGGAGCAACGCGGTGAGCAGCCCTGAGAACACCGTGGGGAACACTCGCTGCGCCGCGTCTGGCGCCGACGCTCCGCGCGAGCTCGTCGCCTTCGAAGGTGCCCGCGGAACTGCCTGCGCGCGCGTGACGCGCTTTGCGCTCGACCATCGGCACGGGAAGGTCGAGCTGCGCGGCGCGCTGCGAGCGCGAGCCTCGGACCTCGCGCTGATCGGTGTCGAACGACGCCTCGCGGGACTCTCGCTCGAACGCGCGCTCTACCTCGACATCGAGACCACGGGACTCGCCGGAGGCGCAGGAACCAAGGCCTTTCTGGTCGGGATCGGACGCTTCGACGGGGCAGGCTTCGAGCTGTGGCAGGGGTTCTTGCGCGGACCGGAGGACGAACCCGCGCTGCTCGACGAGTGCGCGCGCCGCGTGGCGGAGGCCGGTGCGCTCGTGTCGTTTTTCGGCAAGTCGTTCGACCGCCATCGGCTCGAGGACAAGATGCGCGTGCACGGCATCGCGTCACCCTTCGAGAGCTGCCTGCACCTCGATCTCTACCATCCCTGCCGTCGGCTCTTCGGCGCGGAGTCGAGCAACGGCCGACTCGCCACGATGGAGTGGAGCATCGCCGGCGTGGCGCGAGCGCACGACCTGCCGGGCGCATTCGCGCCCGCGGCGTGGTACGACTATCTCGCCGGTCGCTCGCACCGGCTCGAGGAGGTGTTCGAGCACAACCGCGACGACATCCTCAGTCTGGTCGTGATTGCCGCGGCGCTCGCGGATCTCGCGCGCGCTGACGATCCGGCAGCGGCACTCGTCGCAACGGGAGCGCTGGCAGCGGTGCCGCCTGCGCGGGCGCTGGCACTCGCGCGCTGCGCCGAGCGGGTGGGGGATTGGCAGGAGTGCTGGCGCTGGTCGAAACGGGCTCTGGAGAGCGGTGGCGAGGAATCGGCCGACGTGGTCGCGGGGGCATTGGCGCTCGCCGCGCGCGCGTGCGAAGAGCGCGGGGAGATCGAGGCGCTCGACGAGCTCTGCGCGCGCGCACGAGTGCTGGGCTCGAGCGAACTCGCAGAGCGCATCGAACGCCGCAAGTCGCGCGCGCTCAGGCGTTCGCGAGCACGCGCTGCGGAGCGCGGAGCGTGAGGATCGGCGTGCGCGCGAGGCGCAGCACCTGCCACGTCACGCTGCCGAGCAGCGCCGATGCGAGCGCGCTGCGACCCTGCGTGCCCATCACGATCAAGTCGTAGTGTTCCTGTGCGGCGAGAATGGCCCGCGCCGGATCGTCGTCGACGAACTCGAAGGAGTGCTCGACGCCCTGCCAGGCGTAGTTCTCGACAAAGTGCTCGAACGCCTCGCGCTCGACGTTGCGCAGGCTGTCGAGCGCGTAGGGGAGCGACGTGGGCGGCAGGTCGAGGCCAGCGCCGTAGTACAACTCGGGGCTCACGAAGCACTCGAGCGCGTGCACGCGGGCCTTGAACGAGCGCGCGAGATCACAGGCACGATCGAGCAACAGCGCGCTGCTCTCCGAGCCGTCGATGGGCACGAGGATGCGTTCGATCCTGCGCGGCGCATCGACCTGCATCCAGATCGGGCAGCTCGCGCGCGAGTAGAGCGCACGCGCCAGGCCGCCGAGGTCGAGTTGCTTGCGCCGCCCGCTGTCGCCGAGGACGACGAGATCGATGTCGTCGCGTTGCACGCGTTCGAGCACGACGCGAACGGGCGTGCCGACCTCCACTTCGAGCAGGTCCGAGAGCGGCGTCCCGCGCCACGTGGCATCGGCATGTCGATGCGCGATGCGCGTTCGCAGAGCCGTGCGCGCGTGCTCGGCCTGCGAGCGCGACAACGCGTCGGCGTTCACCCCTCCGAGCTGGAGTCCAGCCTCGTACAGCGGCGGGACGAAGATCGGTGGGACGACGTGGAGCAATTGCAGTCGCGCATTCAAGTGTTGCGCGAGTTGCAGCGAGCGCTGGAGCGCGCCGTCGGATGTCGCTGCTTGTGCGACGCAGCAGAGGATGCGCTGAAACACCGGGGAAGTGACGCTCTCGTTCATGGTGCCCTCCTCGCGCCGCAGCGACGCACGCGCGCCGCCGCTGCGCACGAGGGTTCGTAGTTCCCGCTGGCGCGTTCAGATCGTGCGACGTGGGGCGTAGAGCGGCTAGATCGAGTGGGCAGAGCGACGCTGCAAGTGCAGCGCGATCGCCGCGGGCAAGGCGATGCGCTCTTCCTCGAACACGCGCGCGCCGAGCGTGTGCTCGTCGTCGCCGGGCAGCACGGGCACCCGCCGCTGAACGAGCACGTCGCCCTTGTCGTATTCGTTGGTGACGTAGTGCACGGTGCAGCCACTCTCGCGCTCGCCGGCGGCGATCACGGCGCGGTGGACCCGCTCGCCATAGAACCCCTTGCCACCGAAGCGCGGCAGGAGCGAGGGGTGAATGTTGATCACGCGGCCGCGCCAAGCCTCGGGCACGAGCAGCAGTCGCAGGAAACCCGCGAGCACCACGAGATCGACTCGCGCGTCCTCGATGGCGGCAAACACCGCGGCGCTGAACTCGGCGGGGGTCGCGAAGGCCTTGGGATCGACGCTCAGGGAGGGGATCTCCAGACGCCGCGCGCGTTCGAGCGCGAACGCCGTCCCGGTGCTCGAGAGCACGAGCGCGAGTTCCGCGTCGAGCTCGCCCGCCTCGATCCGCAGGGCGAGGTTCTCCAGCGAACGACCGCCGCCGGAGACGAGCACCGCGATGCGCGCACGCGTCACGCGCCGCCACCCTCGAGTCGATCGCGAGCCTCGCGTTGCACGGTGACCGCGAGCTTCGCCAGCAAGTCGTCGAGCGCGGGTGCGATCGCCTCCGCGCGCGCAGCCACCTGCGCGATGTCGATGTCCGCGTCGCCGGAGTGCACGATGACCAGCAGGCACAACCCGCCCAGCCCGGCGTGGGCCGCGGCGTGGAGCGTCGGCGCGAGGTCCTGCGCGGAGGCCTCCGCGCCGCAGCGCGCCATCCAGCCGCGCTCGGCGGGCGTCTCCAGCGCCGGGCCGACGGCGCAGGCCGCGACCACCTCGCGCGCCGCGAGCCCGAGGCTGAGGGCGAGCTCCAGCGCCGAGCGCCGCAGCGCCTTGTCGTGCACGCGCGAGACGTCGGGGAATTGCGCACCGAGGCGGCTGGCTCCCAACCCCTCGAGCGGCGTGCCTCCGGAGAGGTTCAGGTGGTCTTGCAGCATCGCGATCGTGCCGGGCGCGAGCTCGGGCACGAGCGCGGAGGCCGCCGTCGTGTGGATGAACGTCGACGCTCCGGCCGACGCCGCGAGCCACACCGGCCAGGCACGCTGCCAGTGTGGCTCCTGCGGCTCGCGATCGAGCGGCGAGTTCTCGAGCAGCCAGACGGGCAGCCCTTCGAGCAGGCCGTAGTGCAGCAGCGAATCGGACCAGACCCGCGGCGCGCCATCGAGCTTGCCGAGCGGAAGTCGACCGGCGCGCTGGAGTCGACCGGCGAGCACACTCACGCCGGTCGAGAGCAGATACAGCGCCGCTGGACGCACGATCGTTCGACGATCGAGGGTGCCCAGAGCGCTGGCCACGGATTCATCGAGCGCGCACGTGTTCATGGCATGTGATTCAAGCCTGCGCGAGGGCCGCGAGCAACAGCCCGCGCTCCCGCGCGTACCCCGCAGCGCCGCGCGAGCGGCATGGCGCACGCCGCGACGGCTCGATCACGGACGGCCGTCGGAGAGTAGCCGCACGAGCAGGGTGTCGCGGAATTCGCTCAGCAGCCGCTCGTGCGCCGCGACGGCCCGCGACCACGAGGCCGCGGTCCCAGCGCGCAGTCCATCGACCCACACGCTCGCCGCCTCGGCCTCGCGCTCGAACGAGCGCAGCGTTCCGGCGGCCTGAGCCCAGACGCGAGCCGCGTCGAAGGCCTCCGTGATGGTGCGCACCTCGTCTTCGGCGAGGTTGGACGTCGTGTCGGCCTGCAGCATCTCCGACGTCTCGTCGACGGCCTGCAGCACCGCGCTCATGCGCAGCAGCGCATCGATTCCAAGCAGCTCCTCGCGCGTGTACTCGCGCGTGAGCCGCTGGAGGAAGACCTGGTGCAGGTCCGTCGCGCGCGCACCGAAGCTCGACCACGGCACCACCTCGGACGTGGCGTCGACCCTGACGAGCAGGCCCTCGGCGTTGACGCCGACCGCGTCCCGGATCGCGCGCGTGCGCGAGCGCGGATCGAAGAACGCCTTGCGCCGCCAGCCGCCGCGCTCGAATTCGGTGGCGAGCGTCGAGAGCAGCGGCACGCTCGCGCGCACGGCCGCGAGCCACTCGCGCGCCCACAGTCGCGCGGGCTCGGTCGCGAGCGACGACTCGAGCGCCGCGAGCTTGCGCTCCATGCCCGCGCTGTCGAGCGCACGCAACGAGGCTTCGAGGCCCTCGCCGCGCAGCGCGCGCGCGATGGCGAGACCATCTTGATCCTGCAGCGCGCGCGCAAAGCGATCGCGCGCCGCGACTTGACCGTCGAGCCGCTTTTGGATCGAAGCACGCAGCGCCACGACCTCGCCGAGGTCGGGCAGGACATCGGGGCCGAGCTCGGGCGGCATGGCCGGAAGATCGAGCGCCACGATCCAAGGCGCGAGCAACTTGAGCAGTTCGTCGAAGCGGCCGGAGCGTTCATACTCGTCGGCGCGCGCGGCATCCTCGCGCGAGCGCGCGAGGGCATCGGTGAGCGTGGCGCCAAAGATCTGGCGGCGGCGAGCGAGGGCGTTGGCGTCCCCTGCGAGCGCGGCGGGCAGTTCCTGCGCGAGCATCGCCCGCAGGGCCTCCGCGAGCGGCTTGGGACGTCCGTCGGCCTTGCCCGCGAGCTCGAGGCGCTCCACGAAATCGCGAATCGACTGCTCGTAGGCGCCGACGACGGCCGCGTTGCGCAGCGCCTCCTCCCGCACCCGCTCGGCTTCCTCGAGCGCGCGCTGCGCGGCGGTGGTGCCCGAGAATTTCTGCGCCATGGCGCGCAATTCGGCCTGCAGCGTGACCGCGTCGAGTTCGCGCGAGACGCGCAGCAGCGCATTCTCGGCCTCGGTCTCGCGCAATTTGAGCGCCGTGTCGTCGTCGGCCGTGCCCGGGCTTGGTCGAACGCCCCCGTTGGCCGAGAATTCGTCGTCCTCGGGCGGCCCGCCACGCACGTTCGAGGGAATGCCGGGCGTCGAATTGCCGCCGGAAGCGCGAGGGGTCGAGGGCTCGCCATCGCGGAGGAACACGAAGGCCGCCGCACCGAGGGCGACCACCGCGACCGCCCCGAGGACGAGCGGCAGCTTCGAGCTTGCGGGCGCGGCGGGGACAGCTGATGCGAGCGGCGCGCCGTGCAGCGTCGCGCTGCGCAGGCGCTCGACTTCCTGCAGCAGCACGCCCGCCGATGCGTAGCGCTCGTCGGGCCGCTTCTTCAGCAGCCGGTGCACCATGTTCGACAGCGCGGGCGGCACGCCGGTCGCGAGCTCGTGCAACGGCTTGGGCTCTTCGAGGAAGTGGCCGCGCAGGATGTCGCGCGTCGTCGCGCCCTCGAACGGCGTGCGGCCGCCGATCAGGCGGTAGAGGGTCGCCCCGAGCGAGTACAGATCCGAGCGAATGTCGACCTTCTCGCCGCGTGCCTGCTCGGGCGAGATGAAGTGCGGCGTGCCGAAGATCTTCTTGTTGTCGCTCTCGGTGGCGTCGGCTTCGAGGTGCATCGCGAGCCCGAGGTCGGCGAGCTTCGTCGTGCCGACGGAGTTCTGCATCAAGTTGGCGGGCTTGATGTCGCGGTGGACGATGCCGCGCAACTCCGCGTACACCAGCGCCTTGGCGGCGTCGTTGAGGATCTCGAGCGCTTCCTTGGGCGAGAGCCTGCCGTCGCGCTGCAGGCGCTGCTCCAAGTTGCCCTTGTCCATGAACTCCATGGCGAGGAAGTGGCGCCCGCCTTCCTCCCACACGTCGTGGACGGTGACCACGTTGGGGTGGTTGAGCGCCGCGGCCGCGCGCGCTTCCGACTGGAACTTGCGCACGAACTCCGCATCCGCGGCCAGACGCGCGGCGAGCACCTTCAGCGCGACCGGTCGACCGAGGCTCTCTTGCACGGCGAGGTACACCTCGCCCATGCCGCCGCGGCCGAGCAGACTCTCGACGCGGTAGCCCTTGACCTGCGGGAGCCGCGTGTCGACGCGCGAGGCGAGGTCCGCCGTCGCTTCGCTCGTCGGCGACGGCGCGCTCGGCGGGGCCACGCTCACGGTCGTGGGTGTGGGCACGGCCATGGGAGTCGCCGCGGCCTGTGGATCGACCACGCGCAGGCGCCGCGATCCGAGCACGACGAGATCGCCGGGCTCGAGCTTGCGCTGGGTAACGCGCTCGCCGTTGACGAGGGTGCCAAAGTCGCTGCCGAGATCCTTGATCGCCCAGCCGCCGCTCTTGGCGCGGCCGATGGCGCAGTGCACTTCCGCGACGCCCTGTCCCTCGAGCGCTACGTCCGCGCGGGTCGCGGACGAACCGAGGGTCATCGCACCCTGACGCGGCAATTCGATCGGCGCGCGAGCGTCGCCGATCAGCTCGAGCACGAGGCGTGCCTCGCTCACCCGCGCGCCTCCGGCCGCTCGAGGCCCTCGAACAACGCCGTGCCGACGCGCACGCAGGTGGAACCCTCCGCGACAGCGGCTTCGAGATCCGCGCTCATGCCCATGGAGTACTCGACGCGTCCGCTTGGGAACAGCGCGAGAGGAAGCGTATCGCCGAGGCGCCGCACGGCGGCGAACGTGCGCCGCGCCGGAGCTTGCGAACCCAGATCGAACGCCCGCGCGCTCTCGCAGGGCGCGGCCATCGCCATCAGACCGCGCAGGCGCAGGTGGGGGAGCGATGCCACCGCCTGCGCCGCCGCGGGGAGCGCGCCGGGCTCAAAGCCGCTGCGTTCGCCCGCGTCGACCGCGCGCACTTCGAGGAACACCTCCAGCTCGCGGCCGAGTTCCGCCGCCAGGCGGGCGAGCGTCTCGATCAGCTTGAGCGTGTCGACGGAGTGGACCACGCTCGCGCACTCCACGGCGCGGCGCGCCTTGTTGCGTTGCAGGTGGCCGATCATGTGCCAGCGCGGCGAGAGCCCCGCCTCCGCGAGCGCGGCGGCCTTGGGCCCGAGCACATCGACGCGGTTCTCACCCAAGTCGCGCTGGCCCAAGCGCACGAGGTCCGCCACGAGACTCGCGCTCGCCGACTTGGTCACGGCCAGCAACGCCACGTCGTCTCCCGCGCGCCCCGCGGCGGACGCAGCGGCGGCGATGCGCGCGCGCACGCGCTCGAGATTCGCCTGAAGCGGGGACTGCACGGCTCGCTTGGACTGGGTCGGTACGAGGTCGAACACGCAGCCTTGCAGGTTACAGGCCCGAGCGGGCCGAGTCACGGCGCGAGGGGCTCGAAGGGGAGCTCGGCCTGTCGCGTCGCGGCGTCGCGCTGGGGGTACGAACGCGCGCGCGGATCGTGAGGGCGAGTGCTCGTGTCGTGGAGCTCGAGCCGCAGACGGCGCGGGGCCGCGTGCTGGACCCGGTAGGGGTGCGCAGGGCGCAGTCCCGCGACCCACAGCAGATCGCTGCCGTGAAAGACGAGCGGCACGAGGCGACGCTCGCCACGCGGCACGCCCGCATCCGAGAGGAAGCGTCGCAGCGCGCGCGAACCCGGCGCTCCCAGCGGGTGGAAACGGTCGCGAGCTCGAGGCCAGCGCACGCGCAGCGATTCGACGGCCCACGGGAGCTCCAGCTCGACCGTGCGTGCGTCGCGCGGAATGGGGCGCGCCGTTCCGCTCTCGACCCACGCGGCCACGACGCGGCGACCGTCGCTCAGAGTCACGCTGCCGGGAACCGGGAGCACGAAGCCCTGCTCGGGCGCGGCGAGGCGCGCGATCCAGCCGGGGGGCGTGCGGCGCTCGGAAGGCGCGCGCGTCGCGAACTCGGCGAAGGGCAGCCACGGAGACTGCACCGCCGCGTGCGGAGGCGGTCCGAGCGCCTCGAGCGGCGGATGCAGCTCGAGCGAGCGCGCGCGCAAGCACAGCGTCCAGCCGCCGGAGAGCGCGTGGCGCGCGCAGCGCCCCTGTCCGAGGTCGTCGAGCACCTTGCCGAGCAGCCGACGGCTCGGCGCGCGCGCGGTGCCCTCGACCAGCAGGCGCCAGAGCGTGCGACGCTGCAACGCGGACGGCAAGCGCGCGAGCATCGCGCGGCGCAGGCTCCCGCCCAAGCTGCTCGTCGCAGCGCGCCGCGTCGCGCGGGTCGCCGACAAGGGCCGCCAAGCGAGGTCGGCGGTGCGCCGCGAGAGGTCCTGCTCGAGGTGCTCGACGGCGCCGGCGAACTTGCGCAGGCTCTCGAGCGCCTGCGCGCCGCCGAGTTGCTCCAGCGCGGGCAGGAACTCCTCGCGCACTCGGTTGCGCGTGTGTCGCAGGTCTCGGTTGGAGCTGTCGTCGCGCCAACTCAGCCCCGCCTCGCGCAGCAAGGTGCGGATCTCCGCGCGGCGCATGCCGATCAACGGCCGCACGAGCAAGAGCCTTCCAAGACGGCTGCGTTCGGCGGGACCGTGCAGCCCAGCGAGCGTCGAGCCGCGGACCCAACGCAGGAGCAGCGTCTCGAGCCCGTCGTCGGAGTGGTGTCCCGTCAGCAGCACGCGCACGCGGTGCCGCGCGGCCTCTTCGGCGAGCACGGCGTAGCGCGCCTCGCGCGCTCGCGCTTCGAGGTTCGCGCCCGCCGCGAGCTCGATCCGTCGCGCACGAAAACGCACCCCATTGTCGCGGCACAATTGCGCGCAAAATTCGCGGTCGGCGTCGGATTCGGCGCCGCGCAGGCCGTGGTCGACGTGCACGGCGAGCACCGCCGGGCGCGGTTGGCTGGCGCACAGCCAGTGCAGGAGCAGCACGCTGTCCGCCCCGCCCGAGAGGCCGAGCACGAGCGGCTCGGACGGCTCGACGCCGACCGCGCCGGCCAGTCGTGGCCAGCGCTCGTTCCAGTCGGCGGGCAGGGGGTGGGGGAGGGGCGCCATGGGCCTTGGTGCTGCGTTGATCGAATCGGCGCGGATGGCTACCCTCGCGCACCGATTTCCGCGGATTTTCTGCCGTCTCCATGGAAGTTCAGGTCGGAGCCACGACTTACGCGTGGTCGCCCACCTTGGGCTCGGGGCCGGTCGGCGCCGTGGTAGCCTCCCTCCCTCCAACCTCCGCCCCTCGTCCCCGAACACTTTTGGATACTCGCCCCATGGGCATGCGCATCTCGATCAATGGCTTCGGTCGCATCGGTCGCAACGTCTTCCGCGTCATCACCGCGCGCTACCCCGACATCGAGGTCGTTCACATCAACGACCTGACGGACCCCGCCACGCTGGCGCACCTGCTCAAGTACGACTCGGTCCACGGGCCGTTCGCCGGCAAGGTCGAAGCGGGCAAGGACTTCATCAAGGTCGACGGCAAGAAGATCTCGATCACCGCCATCAAGGACCCCGCGCAGCTGCCCCACGCGGCGAACGCGGTCGACTTCGTGGTCGAGTCGACCGGCATCTTCACGTCGCGCGAGGCCTGCCAAAAGCACATCGACGCGGGCGCCAAGCGCGTGCTGCTCACCGTGCCGCCGAAGGACGAGGTCGACGCGATGATCGTGCTCGGCGTCAACCACGACACGCTCAAGCCCGAGCACCGCATCATCTCGAACGCCTCGTGCACGACGAACTGCCTCGCGCCGCTCGCCAAGGTGCTCCACGCCAAGTTCGGGCTGGTGCGCGGCATGATGACCACGGTCCATGCCTACACCAACGACCAGCAGGTGCTCGACCTGCCGCACAAGGACCTGCGTCGCGCCCGCGCCGCGGCCTGCAACATCATCCCGACGACGACCGGCGCGGCCCGCGCGGTGGGCAAGGTGCTGCCGCAGCTCAAGGGCAAGCTCGACGGCGTCGCGCTGCGCGTGCCGGTGCCGGACGGCTCGGTGGTCGACCTCGTGGCCGAGCTCGAGAACGATGCCACGATCGAAGCGATCAACGCGGCCTACGCCGAGGCCGCCAAGTCGAAGGACCTCAAGGGCATCCTCGAGTTCACGAACGACCCGCTCGTCTCGAGCGACATCGTGCGCAACCCGCACAGCACGATCTTCGACGCGCAGTCGACCATGGTGATGGAAAAGCGCATGGTCAAGCTCGTCGCGTGGTACGACAACGAGTGGGGCTACTCGAACCGCGTGGTCGAGCTGATGAAGCTCGCCAACAAGATGAAGCTCCCCAAGGCGCCCAAGAACGCGGCCAAGCCCGCCGTTTTGGAGGCCGCCGCCGCGGGAAAATGACCAGCGCGTCGGGGGCCGGCGCGGCTGGACTCGACGCGCTCCAAGTGCAGGGCAAACGCGTCCTGATGCGGGTGGACTTCAACGTCCCCATGGACACCAGCGGTGCGATCACCGACGACACGCGCATCCGCGCGGCGTTGCCGACGATTCGTGAAGTCCTCGCGAAGGGCGCGCGCGTCGTGGTGCTGATGAGCCACCTCGGCCGTCCCAAGGGCGTCGACGAGAAGCTGCGCCTCGCTCCGGTGGCGGAGCGGCTCTCCAAGCACCTCGAGCGGTCGGTGATCGCGCTCAAGGAGAGCACGGGCGAGGCGGTCGAGGCCGCCGTGGCGCAGGCCCGCGCGGGCAGCGTCGTGCTGCTCGAAAACGTGCGCTTCAACGCGGGCGAGCAGAAGGCCGATCCGGCGCTGAGCGCGGCCTACGCGCGCCTCGGTGACGTGTTCGTGAACGATGCCTTCGGAACGTCGCACCGCGCCGAGTGCTCGGTGAGCGAGGTCGCGAAGCTCCTGCCGAGCGTCGCGGGCCGCCTGTTGCAGGCGGAAATCGAGGCCTTCGCGCGCGTGCTCACGCAGCCCAAGCGTCCGCTCGTCGCGATCCTCGGCGGGGCCAAGGTGAGCGACAAGCTGCTGGTGATCGACACGCTGCTCGAGCGCTGCGACACGCTGCTCGTCGGCGGCGGCATGGCGTACACGTTCCTCAAGGCCATGGGGCAGGGGATCGGCAAGTCGCTGTGCGAGGACGAGCGCATGGAGGTCGTCAAGGCCGCGCTCGCCAAGGCCAAGGCGCGCAAGGTCGAGCTCTTGCTGCCCATCGACCACGTGGTCGCCGATCGCTTTGCCGCGGATGCCGCGGTGAAGACGGTCGCGGCGATTCCCGACGGCTGGATGGCGCTCGACATCGGTCCGCACACGCGCCAACTCTTCGCCGAGCGCGTCGCGGGCGCGCAGACCATCGTCTGGAACGGCCCGATGGGCGTGTTCGAGATGCCGGCTTTCTGCGAGGGCACCAAGGCGGTCGGCAAGGCCGTCGCGGCGGCGCGCGGCTACACGGTCGTCGGCGGCGGGGACTCCGTCGCGGCGATCGAGCAGCTCGGGCTCTCCGCCAAGGTCAAGCACGTCTCCACCGGCGGTGGCGCCTCGCTCGAGTTGCTCGAAGGCAAGGCGCTGCCGGGCATCACGGCGCTCTCGCTGCGGCGCTGAGTTTTTTGAGTCGGCTTCCACGCGCACCCGCGACGGCTTCGCGCCGACGCGGGTGCGCGCGTGTTGGCGCGGGGCTAGCATCCGCCCATGGTCGCGCTCGGCACGCCGCGCTTTCGCATCGCCCTCGCGCTCGCGCTGCTGGGCACCTTCGCGCTCGTCCTCGGGCGCAAGGTCAGCCTCGATCCGCGCACGCCGTGGCTCGCCTCGCGCGCGGGCTCGGAGTGGATCGCGTTCCCTTCGGCGCCGACGGCTGCGCTGCGGCGGGTGGCGCCGGTCACGACGCGTTTTCGCCGCGAATTCGACGTGGCGAGCGTGCCGATCGACGCGCGGTTGGAGTTGTGCGCGCGCGAGGTCGCGAGCGTTTGGCTCAACGAGTCCGCCCTCGCGCTCCAAGGCGAGGGTTCGTGGAAGGAGGCGCGGCGCGCGGACGCGAGCGCGCACCTGCTCGAGGGACGCAACGTGCTCGAGGTGGACGTGACGTGCGCGCGCGGCGCGCCGAGCTTGTGGGCGCGCTTGGAGTGCGGTGCGGCGAGCTTGGGCTGCGACGAGCGCTGGAGCGCGAGCTGCGCCGGTTCGAGCGAGCGGCCGGCGCGGATTGCGACGACGCCGATGAGCGCGTGGAGCGCGGAGGGTCCGAGTGCGGCGAGCGCGCTCGGCGAGCTCTCCTCCGACGAGCTCAATCCGCGGCCCATCGACGCACTCGGCGAGCGCTGGCCGCGGCTGGCGGCCACGTTCGGCTTGGCGCTGCTCGCAGCGTTCGTGCTGCACAGGCGAGGGGCGGACTGGAGCGCGCGCTCGCTCGCACTCGCCATCGCGCTCGTGTCCATCGCGCTCGGCGCGCTCTTTTGGAACAACCGCGCGCTCGGTGTCGAGCAGGGCTTCGACGCGCTCGGGCATCTGGACTACGTCGAGCACGTGTACCGCACGTGGAGCGTGCCGTACGCCGATCAGGGCTGGGAGATGTACCAGCCGCCCTTGTACTACTTCGCGGCAGCGGGGTTGTGGAAGCTCCTCGGCATCGAGCCCGCGAGCGCGGCCGCGCTCACGGCGCTGCGCATGTTCGGCGCTCTGGCGGCGTGCGTGCAGCTCGCGGCGCTCGCGGCCACGCTGTGGGAACTGTTCCGCGCCGAACGCGAGAAGCTCGCGAGCGGACTGCTGTTCGCCGCCGCGTGCCCGATGCAGCTGTACCTGTTCCAGTACGTGACGAACGAGAGCCTGGCCGCGATGTGGGTCTCGCTCGCGCTCTACCTCGCCGTGAGGATCTTCGCGCGCGCGGACACGCGCAGCGCGACGCACGCCCTCCTCGGACTGCTGCTCGGCTGCGCGCTGCTCACCAAGTTCTCCGCGCTGCTCGCGGCGTGTGGCGTCGTGGCGTTGCTCGCGCCTTGCGCCGCGCTCCGCCCCGGACCGAAGCTGCGCTCGCTCGCGCGCGGCCCCGTGCTCGTCGCGCTCGTGGCGCTCGCCGTGTGCGCGCCCTACTACGCCAACGTGTACGAGCGCTTCGGCTCCGTGCTCGTGTGGAACCTCGACGAATCGACGGGGTTCGCGTGGTGGCAGGATCCGGGCCATCGCAGCGGCGCGGACTACACGAGCTTCGGCGCGAGCCTCGCACGACCGCTGTTCAGCGCGCTGCACTCGGTGCCGGACGCGCTCTTCTCGACCCTGTGGAACGACGGAATGCTCGGCGGAAGCGCGCGCGTCGACGTGCGTCCGCCGTGGGACTACGCGGGGCTCGCGGCGCTCACCGTGTGCGCCGCGCCAGGTACGCTCGTGCTGCTCTTGGGGCTCGCGCTCGCGGCGCGGCGCTGGGTCCGCGAGGGCGAGCTCGGTTGGAGCCTGATCTTCGGCCTCGCGTGCGTCACGCTCGCCGCGCTCGTCTCGCTCACGCTCGACTTGCCCACCTTCGCGCAGGCGAAGAGCGTGTACGCGAGCTCCGTGATCGCGGCGCTCGCCGTGTGCGCGGGACTGGGGTCTTGCGCACTCGCCTCGGTCCTGCGCGGCGCGGGCTGGATCGTGCACGGCCTCGTGCTCGGTTGGGCCTGTGCCTCGTACGCGTGCTTTTGGACCGACGGCTCCGCGCGCGATCGAGCGCCGAGCGCGGCGGCCGTGCCCGCGCGCGCCGACCTATTCGCGGCCGCCGAAGGAGACGCCGATCGTGCGCTCGCAATGGCCCGCGAGGAGTGGGGACGCGCTCCCGATCAGGCCTGGGCGGCGCGCAATCTGGCGTTCGTGTTGCTGCGCCGCGGCGAGCGCGAAGCGGCGGCGCGCGTGGCGCGCGACGGACTCGCGGTGGATCCTTGGAACGCGGATCTGCACCGGCTCGTGGCGGCGCTCGTCGAGACGTCGGACGCGCGCGCGTTCCGCGCTCACACCGAGCTCTCCGGCGAGTTGGACCCCAGCCACGTCCCCACGGCCCTGCAGCGGGCTCACTGGCGGCGCGAGGCTCGCGACCCCCGTGGAGCCATCGAGGTCTTGGAGCGCGCGCGCCGGGCCCTGCGCGGCGCGCCCGCGGCCGAGCGGGAGCGCGTCGAGGCGCTCCTGCGAGACCTTTCTGGCGGGTAGGGGGTCGGCGTAGCATCATTGGCCCACGCGGGCCCCTTGATGCAACCGTCCCTGATCTCGCCCTCGCTCCTCTCCTGCGACTTCGCCCGCCTCGCCACCGAGGTCGCGCGGGTCGAGGAGGCGGGGGCCGACTGGCTGCACGTCGACGTCATGGACGGCCACTTCGTGCCCAACTTGACCATCGGTCCGCCGGTGGTCGAGGCCATCGCGAAGGTCGCGCGCCGCCCGCTCGACGTGCACTTGATGATCACCGATCCGCTCGCCTACGCGTCGCACTACGCCAAGGCCGGAGCGCACGTGCTGACCTTCCACGTCGAGGCCGCAGGCACGCTCGCCCACTGCCGCACCATCATCCGCGCCTTCCGCGACGAAGGCGTGCGGCAAGTCGGCATCGCGCTCAATCCCGACACGCCGCTCGAGCGCGTCCTCGACGTCGTCGACGAGGTCGACCTCGTGCTCGTGATGAGCGTGTTTCCGGGCTTCGGCGGCCAGCGGTTCATGCCCGACGTGCTCGGCAAGGTGCGCGCGCTGCGCGAGCGCGGCTTCGAGCGCCACATCGAGATGGACGGCGGCCTCAACGCGACCACGCTGCCCTCGTGCGCGGAAGCTGGCACCAACGTCTTCGTCGCGGGCTCGGCCATCTTCGGCGCGAGCGACCTGCGTGCGACCATCCAAGGACTGCGGGCGAGCGCCGCTCGCGCGCGTGCGCCCGAGCGCGCCTGAACGAGACGGACCATGGCAGACACACCCAAGAAGGACGACGCACGCATCCCCGACCCGAGCCTGAGCGAGACGCGTTTCTCGCGTCTGCGCAAGAAGAAGGACATGCCCGGCGGCCTGTGGCTCAAGTGCGAGAGCTGCGGTGCGATGCTCTACCGCAAGGAGCTCGAGGAAAAGGGCCGCGTTTGCCCGACCTGCGAGTTCCACTTCACGCTGCCGGGCCGCGAGCGCGTCGCGATGACGATCGACGAGGGCACGTGGCAGGAGCGCTTCGCGGAAGTGACCGCGCTCGACCGACTCGGCTTCAAGGACGGCTCGACGTACGCGGAGAAGGTCGAGAAGGCCCGCGCGCGCACCAAGCAGAACGAGGCGCTGATCTGCGGAACGGGCAAGATCGACGGGCGCGAAGTGGTCCTCGCCGTGCTCGATTTCAGCTTCCTCGGCGGCTCGATGGGCGAAGTGGTGGGGGAGAAGATCGCGCTGGCCGCGGAGATCGCGATCGCCGAGTCCAAGCCGCTCGTGATCTTCACCGGCTCCGGCGGCGCGCGCATGCACGAAGGCGTGCTGTCGCTGATGCAGATGGCCAAGACCTGCGCGGCGCTCGCGGAGCTCAATGACGCAGGCGGATTCTCGATCTGCGTGATGACGCATCCCACGACCGGTGGCGTGACGGCCTCGTTCGCCTCGGTGTGCGACATCACGCTGGCCGAGCCCGGCGCGCTGATCGGCTTCGCCGGGCCGCGCGTGATCGCGACGACGCTCAAGCAGGAGTTGCCGGCGGGCTTCCAGCGCGCGGAATTCCTGCTCGAAAAGGGGCAGGTGGATCGCATCGTGAAGCGCGGCGAGATGAAGTCGGTGCTCGCGCGCCTGCTCGACTACACCAAGGGAGCGAACGTCGCTCCGACACCTCGGGCCAAGGCCTGAATCGAGGACCGCACCATGCTCTCCAAACTGTTCTTGGGTTGGGTTTCGGCCGCGGCGCTCGGGCTCGGCTTCGATGGCGCGGCCGACGTCGCGCGCATCCGCGAGGAGCTGCGCAAGAAGCAGCCGGATGCCGCCGCGCGCGCCGATGACGCGCTCACCGGCGGCTGGCTCGAGACGCTGTGGCAGACTGCCGCGCAGGCGCAGGACGACGACGCGCGCTTCGCGGCCCTCCTGCTCGCGATGCAGGTCTCCGAGTTCGGCACGACGCAAGTCTGCAAGGAAGGACGCGGCAAGGCGCGCGACGAGTTGCTCGCGCGCTTCGCGGACGATCCCAAGCGCATGGGCGAGCTGCTGCGCGTGTCCTCCACGGCGGAGACCCGTGAGGCGATGCTCGCACGCACGGCGCACAAGGGCGTGAAGGCGCTGTGCCTGTGGAGCGAGGCCGCGGGCTATCTCTCGACGATGCGGCGCGAGAAGCTCGGCGAGGAGGCGCAGAAGCGGCTCGACGTGCTGATGGGGCTGCTGCGCGGGGAGTACAAGGACGAGCTCGACAGCAGAGGGCGGCGTTTCGGCGACGTCGTCGAGGGCAGGCTGCGCGCCATGAACGACCTCGCGGTCGGCAAGGTCGCGCCCGACATCGAGGGCAAGGACTTGGACGGCGCGCCGTTCAAGCTCTCCGACTATCGCGGCAAGATCGTGGTGCTCGATTTCTGGGGCCATTGGTGAGGCCCTTGCCGGGCCATGTACCCGCACGAGCGGTCGCTCGTGGAACGCCTCAAGGACGAGCCCTTCGCGCTGATCGGAGTCAACTCGGACGTCGACGTCGAGAAGCTCAAGGGCGCGCTCAAGCAAGAGAACATCAGCTGGCGCAGCTTCTGGGATGGTCCCAAGGGCACCTACGGCCCGATCGCGACGAGCTGGGGCGTCAACTCGTGGCCGACGATCTACGTGCTCGATGAGACGGGCACGATTCGCTACGTCAGCGCGCGCGGGCCGCAACTCGACGAGGCGGTCGACACGCTGCTCGCGGAACTGCGGGCCAAGCAATCCGGCGGCAAGTAGCCGCGCCCGCCTCAAGGTGCGCGCAAGCGCATGACCCACGAGTCGAAGGCGTCGAGGTCCGCCGTCGGGCCCGCCCGCAGGCGGTTCCATGCGAGCAGCAGCGGCGAGAGCGCGCCGCCGAGGCGCGTGTCGGACCAATGGGCGAGTTGGGGCACCGGCCGCGTGAGCTGGTAACCGGCCGTCGCCTCGTGGCGGAAGCCGCGCCGCTCGAGCTCGTGGCGGGCCTGCGCGGCGAGGAGTGCGTTGAGTTCGCGCGCGGGCAACAAGGGGCGCGTGGAACGCCGTTGGCGCATGCCGCGCGAGTGTGGATTGAGGTCGCCCAACACGAGCGTGCCGCCCGGCTCGACGCAGCGCGCGAGGCCGTCGAACCAGCGCGGCTGGTCCGGCGAGAAGCTGACGACGCCCGACGAGATCACGAGGCCGAAACGCTCGTCGAACGGCGGCGCTTCCCCGAAGCCGACGCGGCCGACGAAGTTCGTCAGCCCTTCCGCGCGCGCGTTGGACTCGGCGATGCGCACCATCTCCGGCGAGGGATCGAAGGCCGCGAGGGGCGCACCACCGGCGGCGAGGCTGGCCTCGATCCCGACCCAGCCTGCGCCGCAGCCGAAGTCGAGAATGCGCGCGTTCGCTCGGGGCGCGGCGAACAGGCCGACATAGCGGCGAATCCAGCGGAAGTGCCCATAGCCCGGCTGGCCCCGCTCGCCGTTCCAGCCGCCCGCGTTCTGGTCGAACTTCGCGACCGTCACCGTCGGGCTCATCACTTCTTCGCGCCGACGCGCCACGAACACGCAGCCGGTGAACGGCACCGCCTCCGCGATGCGCGCGCTGCCCTGCAGCGTGACGCGCTCGACGCCGCTGGCCGTGCAGTGATAGAGCGCGACGACGTGCAGCGCGGGCCACAGATCGTTGCGCATGCGGGCGAGCTCGGTCGCCTTGGGTTCGCCCGCCAGCGGGCACAATCCCCAGCCCGAGCGCTCGATCGCGCGCAGCGCCGCGAGGTCGCACGAGAGGCTGCTGCGGCCGTCCGCGCACTGGGCCATGAACTGCTCCATGGGCACGCCGATGTCCCCAAGCAACGGCGCGAGCGCTTGCGGAGTGGGGAACCAAGCCATGGGGTGAGCCATGCTAGCGGTCGCGCGCGCTTCGTTCCCGCGCGGCCTCTGGTACTCTGGCGCAGCGTTTTGAGCCAAGGAGGCTCCTCGCCATGTCGAACCAGCAACCGACCGCCACGTGGCGGGTGATGCAGCTTGAATTGGGCTTGCACGAGAGCGAAGAGCGCCTGAAGGAGCTCGCCGCGCGGGAGCTGGGACTCGAAACGAGCGCGCTGCGCGGACTGCGCGTGGCTCGCAAGGCGCTCGACGCGCGCGTGCGGCAGGGCGTCCGGCGCATGGCGTGGATCTACCACGTCGACGTGGTGACCGATCGCAAGCCCAAGAGTCGGCGCATGGAGCTGGCGCTGCGCAGCGGGCGCGTGCGCGAGGCGCCGCGGGAAGGCAGCGTCGTCGCCTCGTCGGTCGATCCCAGCCTGCGCCACGCGGCGCTCGAGCCGGTCGTCATCGTCGGCGCGGGGCCCGGCGGCCTGTTCGCCGCGTGGGCCCTCGCCCGCAACGGCGTGCGCGCGATCGTGCTCGACCGCGGCCCCGCCGTGGAGGAGCGCGGACGACACGTCGTGCGCTTCCATCGCACGCGCGTCGTCGACTCCGAGCGCAACCTCTTGTTCGGCGAAGGCGGAGCGGGGACCTACTCCGACGGCAAGATCTACACGCGGGTCGACGATCCGCTCGAAGTCCCGATCCTCGAAGAGCTCGTCCTGTGCGGCGCGCCGAGCGCGATCGTGTTCGACAGCCTCGCGCACATCGGAACGGACAGGCTGCACCGCGTGCTCCCTCGCTTGCGCGAGCGCCTGCGGGCGCAGGGAGTGGAGTTTCGCTTCGAGACGCGCATGGAGGAGCTGGTGCTCGCGGACGGACGCGTGCGCGCAGTGCGCACGAGTTCCGGCGAGGTCGGATGCTGCGCCGTGATCCTCGCCCCCGGCCACAGCGCGCGGGACACCTGGCGCACGCTCGCCTGTCAGGGCATCGCCTTCGAAGCCAAGCCCTTCCAGCTTGGCCTGCGCATCGAGCATCCGCAGGAGCTGATCGACGCTGGCCGCTTCGGCGCGCGCGTGCCGGAGCTCGGAGCCGCGAGCTACGGGCTGCTGTGCAAGGCCGGCCACGGACTGCCCGCGACGTTCTCGTTCTGCATGTGTCCGGGTGGGCGGATCGTCGCGAGCGTCAACGAGCCGGGCCTGTTGTGCACCAACGGCATGAGCAACTCGCGCCATTCCTCGCCGTGGGCCACGGCCGCGATCGTCACGACCTTCGGACCGCGCGAGTTCGGCGACGGTCCCTTCGCCGGCGTCGCCTTCCAGCGCGAGCTCGAACAGCGGTTCTTCGTCGCTGGCGGGTCCGACTACACCGCGCCCGCGCAGGGGGCGCAGGACTTCCTCGCGGGCCGCGAGACCGCGCACCCGCGTCGCTCCACCTACACCTTCGGCACGCGACCGGGTCGCCTCGATCAGTTGTTGCCTCCGCTCGGTCGCGAGGCGATCGCACGAGCGCTGCTGCACTTCGAGCGCAACCTGCGGCATTTCTCGAGCAACGAGGGACAGTTCGTCGGGCTGGAGTCGCGCAGCTCCGGCCCGGTGCGCATGCCGCGCGATCCCGCCACGCGGCGTGCGATCGGCTGGACGAACGTCTATCCCGTGGGCGAGGGTGCGGGCCATGCCGGCGGCATCATGAGCGCCGCGCTCGATGGCGCGAATTCGGCCCTCGCGCTGCTGCGCACGGGCGTGGGACGAGGTTGACCGCGCTCGCCTGCTAGACTCCCGCTCGCCATGTCGACCGATCCCAAGAACGAACGACGCTCGCGCAAGGTCACCACGCGCTCGCTGCGCTCCATGAAGGAGCGGCGCGAGCCGATCAGCGCGCTGACGGCCTACGACTACCTCACGGCGCAACTGCTCGACCAAGCGGGCATCGACGTGATCCTCGTCGGAGACTCCGCGGGCATGGTCGTGCAGGGGCTCGAGACGACCGTGGGTGTGACGCTCGAACAGATGCTCTACCACAGTCAGGTGGTGACGCGCGGCGTCGAGCGCGCGCTGGTGGTGGGGGACATGCCCTTCATGAGCTACCAGGTGAACGCGGACGAGGCGCTGCGCAACGCGGGCCGCATGATCAAGGAGAGCGGTGTCGAGGCCGTGAAGCTCGAGGGCGGCGAAAAGCTGTGCGAGACGGTCCGGCGCATCGTCGACGTCGGCATCCCCGTCATGGGGCACCTCGGGCTGACGCCGCAGTCGATTCACAAGTTCGGGACCTACCAAGTGCGAGCGACCGAGCCTGAAGAGGCGGCGCAACTGCGGCGCGACGCGCTCGCGCTCGAAGCCGCGGGTGCCTTCGCCCTCGTGATCGAGAAGGTCCCCGCGACGCTCGCCACCGAGATCTCCCAAGCGCTCTCGATTCCGGTGATCGGCATCGGCGCCGGAATCGGCTGCGACGGCCAGATCCTCGTCACGCACGACATGCTCGGCCTCTACACCCGCTTCCACCCGCGCTTCGTGCGCCGCTACGCCGAGCTCGGGCGGGACACGCTCTCGGCGTTCGAGCGCTACCGCGCGGACGTCAAGACGCGCGAATTCCCGGGCCCCGACGAGAGCTACTGAGCCAGCGCCGCGAGCGCGCGCGGCGGCTTGGGCGCTCAGCTCTGCTTGTCCCCGAGTGCCTTCTTGAACAGGCTGCCGAGGTTCGTCTGCGCCTTGGTGCCGCGCTGACGTTCGAGCACTTCTTGGATCACCGCGCCTTCGACCGAGTCTTCGGACCCGATCAGGGCGCCACGCTCGTCGAAGCGCGAGAGGGAGATGCGCTTTTGTTGCGCGTCGACCGTCTGCACCCGCACGGCGAGCTCCGCGCCGACCTTGAGCACGTCCTGAGCGCGCCGCACGCGCTCCTTGGACACTTGGCTCACGTGCAGCAGGCCCTCGATGCCGGGCAGGAGCTCGAGAAAGGCGCCGAAGTCCATCACGCGCACGATCTTGCCCGTGATCACTTGGCCGGGCGCGATGCGCTGAGCGAGCTCGTCCCACGGATCGGCTTCGAGCTGCTTGGTGCCGATGCCGATGCGCTTCCCGCCTTCCTTGATCTCGAGGATCATGGCGCGCACTTGGTCGCCGGCTTTCAGCGCCTCCGCCGCGCTGGAGACGCGCTTGCGCGAGATGTTGGAGACGTGCAGCAACGCCTCGACGCCGCCGCCGATGTCGACGAAGGCACCGAAGGGCTCGACGCGCGTGACCTTGCCGGTCACCAGTTGGCCGGCGCTGAGCGCGCCCGTGAGCTGCTTGCGCGACTCGTCGCGCAAGCTCTCGAGCACACGGCGGCGCGAGAGCACGACGCGGCGCTTGCCGGAGTCGAGCTCGACGACCTCGCACTCCAACGTCTGCCCGATGTAGCGGTGCAGGTCGTCCTCGCGGCCGAGTCCGACTTGAGAAGCGGGCATGAAGGCCGGCAAGGGGCCGATGCGCAGCTCGAGACCGCCGGTGTTCTGGCCCGAGACGCGCGCCTCGACGCGGGCGCCGAGCGCGAGCTCGTCCCATGCGGCGAGCACCTTGGTCTCCTTCAGCGAGAGCAGGTGCAGCCCATCCTCCATGCCGTGCTTGGTGAACTCGAAGGTCGCGCCGACCGTCGGGAGCTCGTCGAACTCGGTCTTCTTGATCACGCCCTGATCGAGCGGGCCGAGCTCGATGATCACGTCCTCGCCACTGAAGCCCTGCACGACGCCGCGCACCATGCCCGAGGCCGCGGCCCCGCCCTTGCGCGGAGCGCGACCTTGAAGGTCGAGTTCCTGCAGGTTGATGCCATCGAGGGCAGCGTCGACTTCGCGGGAGAGGGCGTCCTTTTCGGATGACGGGCGTTGGGGGCGTTGAGCCATGTGGAGGAGTTGGAGCGCGTTGGGCGCTCCCGAATAGGATACGTTCCCTCGGGTCGGGGCCCTAGGGTCGGGCGTCTGGGGGCCTGACTCGGTCGATGGACCGCGCTCACTTTAGGGAGCGATGTGGAGCGCTCTGGCGCACTCCTCGGCCGTGTCGGGGAGGTTGGTTCCCGCGATGGACTCGAGGGCCTCGCGCGCCGCGCGAGACACGCGCGGATCGCTGTCCGAGAGGGTCTCGACGAGGTGCGGCAGGCTGAGCGGGGCGCCGAGTTGCCCGAGCGCGTGGCAGGCGGCCTCGCGCAGCACGGGGTCGTTGTCGCGCAGCGCCGCGACGAGCGCGAGCGCCGCCTCGTGGCGACGCCAGGTGCGTGCGCCGACGCTGGCGACGGCCGCAAGTCGAGTGGCCCGCGAGCCGCGGACGAGCTCGTCGATGCGCTCGCTCGCCTCGCCGTTCCACCACTCTCGCTCGCTGGCGAGCCACGCGACCCAAGCCTCTCGGCACGGGCCGAAGTCGAGCCCACTCATGCGGCGCAGGGACCAGTGAGCACTCTCCGCGAGCGCGGGCTCGGCGGCGTCGAGGAGCTCGACCAGCCGCTGCGCCGACGCGGCGTCGCAGAGCTCGCCCAGCGTGCGCGCGGCAGCGGAGGCGAGCTCCACGCGCGCGGCGCCGAGGTGCGGACGCACGGCGCTGGAGAGCGCGCCGTTCGCTTCGTGGTCCATCGATGCGCCCACCCGGCGGGCCTGCGAGATCGCGATGGCCGCCAGCTCTGGGTGGATGCTCATCGCACTCGCCAGCGCGGGAATCGAGCACGCATTCCCCGTGTCGCCGAGGGCGAACAGGATCGGACGCGCTTGGTCAGCGCCGGCGCGACCGATGACCCTCGAGAGGTCGCGGAATCCGCGCTCGTCGCGGCCGAGGATGCGCGCGACCGCCGTTCGCAGAGCCTCCGCCAGGTCGGCGCTCAGATCGGTCGCGCCGTCCGGCAGGGCGGGCTGCAGCGTGGCCAGTTCGAGCACGTGATCGAGCTCGCGCGCCGATCCGTGGCTCCCGTACACGTACAGGGCCGCGACACGAATCGGCTCGCTTGGATCGAGCTCCACGCGCGCATCCATGTTCGCCAGCACCGCGCGCGCGCTCCAGCGCGATAGCGCGGCGACGATCATCTCGCGCTGGGGCTCGCTCAACGTCTGCGCTCGCTCGGGCTCGCAGAGCGCCGGAAGCTTGCGCTCGCACAGGAGGTCGAGCAGGGGATCGAGCACCTCGGTCCCACAGCGCACCAGCCGCTCGACCACGACCTCGTGACTGGGCCCCTCCCTGCGGCGTGAGTCACGCAACACCGCGATGGCCGTGGTGCGCACGTCCACGGCGCCCTCGCGCAGCGGGTCTGGACCCGACGCCCAAGGCGCGATCGACAGCAGTGTGAGCCCGAGTGCGAGCATGCGTTGGTGATGGAGCGGCGCGACGGCGGACCGCCCGCGCGGAGGGGTAGCTCAGTTGGCGTCTCCCCGCGCCAGCGTGGGAAGCGCTTGCCACGCAACCTGCGTCCACACCACGCTGCCGTTGCTGCGGGCGCGGGCGAGGTTCTCGTCGTAGTGCACGCGCGAGTTGCTGTCGAGATCGATGCTGCGCGCCATCATGGCCCCGAACAGCTCGAGGTTGCTGTCGACTTCGATGTGCGCGTTGGGCGCATAAATCGTCCCGAAGATCTTGGTGTTGGAGTCGAAGTCGATCACGTCGAGCTCGACGGTGACGTCCGGGTCGATCACGTTGTCGCTCTCGAGGTTGACTTGCAGCTTGTCCGGGTCGTAGTTGAGCGCGTACATCTGCGCGTTCGAGCTGAGCACGAAGTCGTCGTAGACGTAGATCTTCACCGGTCCGTTGGTCGCGTTGACTCGGAACTGGGTGTTCTGACGCATCACGAAGTTGGTCACGACGACCGTCGCGGGACCGGTGACGTTCACGATCGCGCCCGAGCGGATGTTGAGCGTGTTGTAGCGGTAGCTCCCCGCGGGCAGGTTCAGCGTGCCGTTGACGGTGCGATCGCCGGATGAAACCAGGCTTGGAATCGAGAGCGGGGGCAGGTCCACGATCGCGGGAGCGGGAGCGGTGCTGCCGGTGACGACCGCATTGCCGAGCACGGTCGTCGCGCTGCCCGGACCGCACTGGGCGCTGCCCCAGACCTTCGAGTTCTGGTCCATCGTCACGTCGCCGTTGGAGCCGACGTTGCCACTGTCGTTGGCGTACAGGTTGGACCCCGAGCCGTGCACGGCCTGCGAGGCCCACGTGCCGAGCGTCGAGTTGTAGCTGTCGACGCGCGCGTTGCTGTCCATGTGCAGCGACTCATCGCCGAAGGCGGCGAACTTCCAGATGCTGTCGGGCACCGCGTTCAAGGTCACCTCGACGCGCGCGGTCGCACGATCCGACACGCCCGATGCGATCAGCGTGCGCACGTCGGCCGCCGCGTTCAGGCTCGAGTCGACCCAGTAGCGCGTTGCGTCGAGCGACGTCCGTTGCTGCTCGCTTCCGATCGCCCCCGTGCCGCCAGCTTGCAGCATGGCGACAGCGCGGCTCGCCGCCGCCTCGGCCGCGTAGTGCGCGCGCGTGCGATCGCCCTCCTGCCGCTGTTCGCTCTGCGCGCTCTCGGCCATGTCGAGCATCACGACCGACAGCGTGCTCACCGCCACGATGCACACCAGCGTCATCACGATGGCGCTGCCGCGCCGGTTGTTCGAAGCACTTCCCCTTGTCCCCATGTTTGCCTAGTTCCTCAACGTGACGGAGGAGGTGACCGTGGCGAGCCCCGTCTCGCCACCCTCGCCCGCCTCTTCGACGGTGATTCGGACCGTCAACATGCTGCCGATGCGTTGGATCGAGAAGCCCGCCTCATCGGGGAGCCCGTTGCCGTTGTCATCGCCGCCATTGGGAAGTTCGCCCTCGGCGAGCTCGCGCACTTGGCTGCAGATCAGAAACGACGCCTCGCTCGCTCCGCCGGGATCGCGGGTGAGCATCAGGACACCTTCGTCGACCACGCCGTCGCCGTCGTTGTCTCGTCCATCGTCGCCGTCCTCGGGAGCGCTGACGCGCGCGATGCGCACCGGCGAACCCCACACCAGCGCGCCGCCGGAAACGCCTTGGAGCGGGTCGAACGTCAGGGTCGAGGAACTCGTGAGGCCGTTGGGGTTGAGCGCGGGCACGAGCGCGTCGATCCCCGCTCCCCGCAGCTCGGCGATCACGCGCTGCAGCGCGCGATGGGCGCGCGCCTCGGCGCGCGCGTGCAGGTGACCCTCGGCCATGGCGCTCTTTCCGCGCGTGACCACCATCAACGCCGCTCCGAGCACCGCCGTCAGGAGCACCGACGCGAGCACGACTTCGAGCAGCGTGAAGCCACGGCGGGCGCTGCGCTTCATGAGCCCGCTCCGAGCAGGGTGGCGATGCGCACCTCACCGTTGCCGGCCAGGCTCGACCAGCGCACTCGCACGACCACGGGCAGCACGCGATAGTTCGCCGAGCGATCGAAGGCGTCGATCACCCCGTTGTCGAGGTTGAGATCCATCGGCGTTCCGAACTCGGAGCGCGCGAGGTCTTCGCGCAGCGTTCCGGGTTGATCGGCGAGCACGGGAAAGCGGACGTCGCCGGGTTGCGTGATCCCGAGCGCGGGTGAGCTCTGGAGCCCCGAGACAGCAAAGGTCGCTCCGGGCGCCGTGCCGGGACCGGCGAGATCGTCGCCGCGGTGGCCGTTGTACTGCCGGAAGACGTTGGCGAAGCCGACGGTCTTCATGACCTCGACCTGACGACGCGCGGCCTCGAGCGCGAGGCCTTGCTCGTGGCTCATGCGCTGGGCGCGCATGGCGGTCACGAGCGCCTGCGTGAAGCCGAGCAGCCCGACGGACATGGCGCCGATCGCGACCATGAGCTCGAGCATCGAGAAGCCCGCACGAGCGGGCTTGCGCCGACCCAGCGGCCCTTGGCGTGTCATCCGATTCCCCGCGTGGGCCCTCACGCCCACGAATCCGTTGTGCTTCGTCCCCGCCGGGCCCTCTTTGCCCGGGCGCACCGTCCACGGCGCGCGTTCCTTGGATCGACACGCGGAGCGAGCCTGCACGATGCCGACGGCCAATCGGAACGCCGCGGCGATCGAGACCGCGAAAAGTCCTCTCGTTCGTTGCACAGGGCGCGGCGAACCCACGAAGATGGGGGCATGACCGTTCGCTCTCGCATCCCCGTGGCCGTGCTCGGAGCCACGGGCGCCGTCGGCCAGCGCTTCGTGGCGCGCTTGGCGCAACACCCGTGGTTCGAAGTGGCCGAGCTCGTCGCCAGTGAGCGCTCGGCCGGTCGACGCTACGACGCGGCCTGCGCGTGGCGCCACTCGAGCGTTCCATCGCACGGCGGACTCGGCCCGCGCGAAGTGCTGCCCCTGCACGCCGACCGGATTCGATCGAAGGTCGTGTTTTCAGCCCTCGACGCCGCCGTCGCCGCGGAGATCGAGCCCGCCTTGGCGCAGGCTGGAGCGCTGGTGTTCTCCAATGCGAGCGCGTTTCGCATGGAGGAAGACGTGCCGCTGCTCGTGCCCGAGGTCAACGCCGAGCACCTCGCGCTGCTCGGCGTCCAGCGGCGCCGACGCGGCTGGAGCGGCGGCATCGTGTGCAATCCCAACTGCACCACGGCCGTGCTCGCGATGGCGCTCGCGCCGCTCGAGGCGCGCTTTGGGATCGCGCGCGCCTTCGTCGCGACCATGCAGGCCGTCTCCGGCGCGGGCTATCCCGGCGTTCCGAGCCTCGATGCGCTCGGCAACGTCATCCCCTTCATCCGCGGCGAGGAGGAAAAAGTCGAGAGCGAGCTTCGCAAGTTGCTCGGTCGCCGAGTGGGGGAGCGCATCGAGCCCGCGGCGCTCGTCGCGTCGGCGATGTGTCATCGCGTTCCGGTCATCGATGGCCACAGCGAGGCGGTTTCGCTCGAGCTGCGCGGAGCTCCGAGCCTCGAGCTGGTGCGGTCCGCGCTCGAGAGCTGGCGCGGCGTACCACAGGAACTCGCGCTTCCGAGCGCCCCGTCCACTCCGATCGTGCTGCACTCCAGCGACGAGCGGCCTCAGCCGCGTCTGGACGTCGAGCGCGACGGCGGCATGTCCGTCCACGTGGGCCGCCTCCGGCCCTGCCCGCTGTTCGGCACGAAGCTGTTCTTGCTCGGCAACAACGTCGAGCGCGGCGCCGCGGGGGCCTCGGTGCTCAACGCGGAGCTGTGCCACGCGCGCGGACTCTTGCCCGCGTGAGCCGCACCTCGTTCAGAGGCGGCGCGCGACTTGCACGGCGCTCAGCTGGTCCTTCGACCACACGACGACTTCCCCGATGTTGACGCGCGCGGGCCGCGTGACGACGAAGCGCACGATGTCGGCGACGTCTTCCGGTAGCAGGTAGTCCACGCCAGCGTAGACCTTGCTCGCGCGCTCGCCGTCCCCCTTGAAGCGCACGTCGCTGAAGGGCGTGCGCACCATCCCGGGATCGACCGTGGAAACGCGGATTCCGGTGTCGTGCAGGTCGTAGCGCAGCGACTCGTACAGCGAGCGCACCGCTGCCTTCGTCGCACAGTAGACGTTGCCGCCGGGATAGGCCTGACGACCCGCGACGCTGCCGAGCAGCACGATGTCGCCGCGCTTGCGCTCGATCATTCCCGGCGTGACGGCCGAGAGGACGTGCAGCACGCCCTTGATGTTCGTGTCGATCATCTCGGACCAGTCCGCGGGCGAGCCCTTCTGCACGGGATCGACGCCCAGCGCGAGGCCCGCGTTGGGGATCGCGAGGTCGAACGGGCGCGCGCGCAGCGCGGCGCTCACGCGCTGGGGATCGCGAACGTCGAGCTCGATCGCCTCGGACTCGGGCAGCTCCGCGGCCAACTGCTCGAGCTTCTCGCGCCGGCGAGCCGCGAGCACGACGCGCGCGCCCTCCGCCGCGAGCACCCTCGCGATGCACGCGCCGATACCCGAGGACGCACCCGTCACCAGCGCCAGCTTGCCTGTCAACTGCCCCATGCCGCAGAGCCTACGACGCGCGCCCGCAGGCCTCCAGCGAGGGGACGGTGCAAAGCTCTTGCGCTGGGACTAACGTGCCCCGATGAAGCGCGTCTGGCTCCTCGTCTCGCTCGTGCTCGCCGCCTGCGCCGCGCCACGGCCGGAGGCGACGCTGTTCCACAACGGCCGCATCTACCTCGGCCACGTCCACGGCGGCGCAGCCGCATGGCCGAGCGTCGAGGCGTTGCTCGTGCGCGACGGCAAGGTGCAGGCCGCGGGCGCGCTCGCCGAGCTCGAAGCACTCGCCCTCGATTGCGAGCGCATCGACCTGCGCGGCGGTGTCGCCCTGCCCGGACTGCAAGACGCCCACGGTCACTTCGAAGCCCTCGGGGCGGCGCTCGAGGCCGTCGATCTGCGCGGCTGCTCCAGCTACGCAGAGCTCGTCGCGCGCGTGCGCGCGCGCGCGGCGGACTTGCCCGCGGGAAGTTGGCTCGAAGGTCGCGGCTGGGACCAGAACCTGTGGAGTCCGCCGGAGTTTCCGCACCACGCACAGCTCAGTGCCGCGATCCCCGATCATCCCGTGCTCTTGCAGCGCGTCGATGGACACGCGCTCCTCGCCAATGCAGCGGCGATGCGGCTCGCGCGCGTGCTCGAACCGCGCGCGAGCGAGTCCGTCGGCGAGGGTGGTCGCGTGCTGCTCGATCGCGAGCACCGTCCGACGGGCGTGTTCATCGACGAAGCGTGCGAGCTCGTGAGGCGCGCCGTGCCGCCCCCGACGCGCGCGACGCGCGAGCGACACTTCTTGCTGGCGCAGTCGCAGCTACTCGCGCTCGGCCTCACCGCGATCCACGACATGGGCATCGACCGCGAGGGCATCGCGATCCTGCGCGCGCTGCACCAGCGCGGCGAGTTGCGCGTGCGGACGATCGCGTACCTGTCGGGGAGCGCGACCCTCGATGCGACGGCAGTGCGCGGCCTTCCGTTGAGTACGGGCGAGGATCAATTGCTCGGCGTCGTCGGCGTCAAGCTCTATGCCGACGGCGCGCTGGGCTCGCGCGGCGCGGCGCTGCTCGAGCCCTACCACGACGATCCGACGCACTGCGGGCTGGTGTTGCTCGACCGCGACGCACTCGAGCGTGCGGTGGCCGTGTGCGCGCGCGCCGGGCTGCAGCCCGCCGTGCATGCGATCGGCGATCGGGCCAATCGCATGGTGCTCGACGCGTTCGAGCGACAGGGTGCGATCGAGCGCGATTTCCGCGCGTTGCGGCCGCGCGTCGAGCACGCCCAGGTCGTCGCGCGCGAGGACTGGGAGCGCTTCGAGGCGCTCGGCGCCATCGCGTCCATGCAGCCCACGCACGCGACGAGCGACATGCCTTGGGCGAGCGCGCGCTTGGGGCCGGAGCGCATCGAGGGCGCCTATGCGTGGCGCCGTCTCGCGAGCGATCCCTCGCGGCTGGCGTTCGGAAGCGACTTCCCCGTCGAGAGTCCCGATCCGCGTCTGGGCCTCCACGCCGCGGTGACGTGTGCGCGTGCGGATGGGACTCCCAGCGGTGGTTTCCTGCCGGACCAGCGCCTCACGCCGACCGAGGCCTGCGCGGCGTTCACGCTCGGAGCAGCGCGCGCCGCGCGACAGGACGATCGCCGCGGGCTCCTGTTGCCGGGCTACGCGGCGGACCTGACCGTGTTCGCCGAGGATCCGCTCGAGCTCGATCCGCAGGCTTGGCTCGCGCTGCCGGTGCGCTTCACGATCATCAACGGCACGATTGCGTACGCCGCACCCTGATCGGCGCGCGCTATCCTGCGCGCTCCAACCGAGCACGTTGCCATGGTCAAGATCCAAATTCGCTACGCAGGCGACCTGCGCTGTCACGCCACCCACGGCCCGAGCTCGACCACGCTGTCGACGGACGCCCCCGTCGACAACCAAGGTCGCGGCGAGTCGTTCTCGCCGACGGATCTCGTCGCGACGGCGCTCGGCACCTGCATGCTGACGATCATGGGCATCGTCGCTCGCCGTCACGGCTGGGACCTCTCGGACGCCAGCGTGGAGGTCGAGAAGACCATGGTCGCCACCGGCGTGCGGCGCATCGGCTCGCTGGGCGTGGTGATCCGCGTGCCCGCGAACCTCGATGCGGCGGCTCGAGCCGCGCTCGAGAATGCCGCCCACACTTGCCCGGTGCACAAGAGCCTGCATCCCGACATCCAGATCCCGGTGCG
>VGZD01000009.1 GCA_016872715.1 Planctomycetota bacterium | reverse complement strand
CAGCGGCGGCGGACCGTTCGGCGCCGTCGTCGCGCGCGAGGGGATCGTGATCGCCGAGGGCCAGAACCGCGTCACGGCGTGGAGCGACCCCACCGCCCACGCCGAGGTGGTCGCGATTCGCTCCGCCTGCAAGGCGCTCGCAGCGTTCCAACTCGAGCGCTGCACGGTGTATTCGAGCTGCGAGCCGTGCCCGATGTGCCTCGGCGCCTTGTACTGGTCGCGCCCCGCGCGTCTGGTGTTCGCCTGCACGCGCGTCGATGCCGCCCAGGCGGGTTTCGACGACGAGCTCATCTACCGCGAGCTGCCGCTGCCCGTCGCGCAGCGGCGCCTGCCGACCACCACGCTCTTGCGGGACGAGGGGCTCGCGGCCTTCGCGGACTGGGCCAAGGCGAGCGCGCGCCGCGCCTACTGAGCGCGCACGCGCACGCCGCAGCGGAACGCGACCGTCTCGACGAGCTGGCCGGAGTCGTCGAAGAAGCTCCACTCGCCCTGCTCTTGGCCGCCGACGTAGGCGCCGCGGGCCGCGAGCGCGCCGCTTGGGTGAAACAGCTCCCACTCGCCCTCGCGCACTCCACCGCGCGACAGCCCCGCGCATTCGAGCACGCCGCTCTCGCGCCACCAGCGTGTCGCCTCCGGCTCGCGCGTTGCGTTCGGCACCTCCGAGCGCGGGTTTCCGTTCGCCCACCACGAGCGCCACGTGCCCACGCACTCGCCCTCGCGATACTCGCGTTCGTGCTCTTTCCGTCCATTCGGGAAATAGCGCGTGTCGCGACCGTGCAGCACCTCGCGCCCGCCCGGCAGCTGCAAGAAGCCCCACTCGCGCTGCGGGCGAGTGCGCTCGCGGTCGTAGTACGACGCGCGGCGCTCGAGCCGCGGCGCGCGCTGTTCCATGCCCCTGCCGAGCATGCGCGCGGACTGCTGGAAGTCCGAGGCGCAGCTCGCGAGCAACGCGAGCGCGACGAGCAGCGGCGCGCGCATCAGCGAGCGTCGAGCAGGATCGCTCGGAACAGCAACGCGAAGCACTGCTGCGACCACCCGCGGTAGTGCGGGCTGAACGAGAAGAGATGCGCGACCCCCGTGCCGTGCTCGGCGCGCACCCACGCGGCGCGATCCTCGATCGTGGTCGCGCCCCGAATCCAGCCGGAGAGCAGCAAGCGCGTGGGCGCGAACTCCAGCAGCGTCTCGACGCGCGCGTCCGGCCGCGGTTCGAGCTTCCACGCCGCGGAATCGGAGAAGAACACGCTCACGGAGTCCGGCAGACCGCGCGTGAGCGCATGCGGCTTCGGAATTGCGCGCAGCACGCTGCCCGGGCAGTTGAAGGCGCCCTCGCCGTCTTTCGCCTTGTCCTTGGTGACGTTGACCAGCGGCAGCTCGAACAAGTCGATCGCCCACTGGCTCGCCGCTCCGACCGTCACGAGCCGTCCGCCCGAGCGCACGAATTCCTCGATCGCGACCGCACCCTGCGGCTCGAGGCCGCGCACGAGCTCGCTCGGAGCGCTGCCCACGGCGCGGCCTTGATCCAGCGTGCCCGCGCTGACGTCGGGAATCACGAGCACATCGATCCACTTCGCGAGCTCGCCCGCGCGCAGCGTCTCGTTGCGCACGGTTGCGTAGGGCAACTTCCACGTGTCGAACACCCAGCGCATCCAGCCCTCGTCCATCGAGCCCGTGTACGGGGCATAGAGCCCGACGCGCGGCAGGCGCTCGAGCATGCGTGCGCCGTCCTTCGCTTCGGGCACGAAGCGCGCCTCCTGCCCGACGAAGTACAGCCTCTCGCCGCGCGCGAGGCGCTCGAACACGACGCGCCACGCGTCGCTCTCGAGAGCGGGCAGCTCGGCGCGCGCGGGCGAGGCGAACGCCACATCGACATCCTCCGCGGAGCGCAGCCGCTCGACCTCGACCGTCGGGCGCTCGATGCACTCGACGGCCTGCACTCCAAAGAGCAGCGGCAGCGTCCAGCCCGCGACATCGTAGGGCGCGTCGCCCTCGGGATAGCGCTGCGTCTCGAACAGGTCCTTCACGTGCTGGCCGTAGGGCTGGTCTCGGAAGATCACCAGGGAGCCCGCCGGATACTCGCGTCCGTCCGCCGTGAACTTCGCGCGCGCGACCTGCAGCTCGACTCCGCCGCGCAGCAGCGTGTCCACCAAGCGTCGACTCGCGCCGCAGTCGTCGTTGTCCGACGGTAGCACCCACGCGCGCGGCGCTTCGTCGCGGCCCTTGCCGATCGAGCGCTCCGCCGCTTGCAGGGCGTTCTCGACGAACAGCCGCGGCTCGCTCGAGAGACTGCGCAGCAAGGAGCGCCCGAAGGCGAGCTCGTAGTCGATGATGTCGCGCAGGCGCCACCAGCCGCCGGGCCACGGCAGCGGGAAGTTCACTCCCGGCGCGTACTCGCCCTTGCCGCCCGGCGCTTTCAGCTTCGAGCGCTCGAGATAAACGGGGCTCGCGTAGTTCACCGAAGCGGCTTCGGTGAGCAACCCGACGATGTTGTGGCGCACAGGCACATTGCGATTGCCGCCGTTCCACCACTGGTCGTAGGTCACGCCCGTGGCGACGCCCGAGAAGCCCTCGCGCGTCATGTCGTGCAGCGCGCGCGTGCCGAGCAGGTTGATGCTCGACATGATGGTCGGATCGAGGTTCGGATTGAGCGGATCGCGGAACGGCGGCACGAACATGCGCTCGCCGAGCTGACCCTGCTGGTGCACGTCCCAGTAGACCTGCGGATGCCAGTCCTCGTAGAGCAGCTTCGTCACGATGCGCGTCTCGGCCTGCGTGAGCGCGAACCAGTCGCGGTTGTTGTCGTGCCCGGTGTAGTACTGATAGAGCTTGGGCATCGACGCCGTCTCGTGCTCCGTGCCGACGATGCCGCGGTACCACTCGCACACGTGGTCGAGGCCATCGGGATTCGTGCAGGGGAGCACCACCGTGACGAGCCGCTCGCGCGCGCTCTTCCAAGGCTCCGCGTCGCTCGTGGCGAGCTGGTGCGCGAACTCCATCCCGAACTGCGGCGCCGCCGTCTCGGTCGAGTGCATCGCGATCGAGACGACCAGCACGGGCACGGCGTTGGCGACGAGCTCGGCGCGCTGCGCCGCGTCGAGCCCGCGCGGGTCGGCGATGCGCGCCGTTGCGGCACGAATCGCGGGCAGGCGCGCCATGTTCGCCTCGGACGTGATCACCGCGGCGAGGAACGCGCGTCCTTCGGTGGTCTGGCCGAGGCGCTCGACGCTGACGCGCGCGCTCTGCTCGTCCAGCCGCAGGTAGTAGCTCGACACCTCCTCCCAGTCGGCGAGCGCGAAGTCCGCGCCGACGGGACGGCCGAGGTGCTCGGCGGGAGCGATGACCTGCTGGGACCATGCGCAGGCGGCGAAGAGCGGCGCGGTGAGGGCGGCGAGGAGCTGGTTCACGGCCTCACGGTAGCGGCGCCGCGCGGGGGGGCGCCAGAGCGCGGGCCACGCGCTCGCTGGCCTGCGCGGGAGTTCGAAGCGCCGCGAACGCCAGCGCGTGCCTAGAATCGCCTTGCGTGCCGATGAACCTCGGAATCGAGCTCGCACTCGCGGCGGGCTGCTATCTCCTCGGCGGGATTTCGCCGGGCTACTGGCTCGTGCGCTGGAAGACGGGCCGCGACGTGCGCGAACAGGGCAGCGGATCGAGTGGAGCCACCAACTCCGGCTTGCTGCTCGGGCGCGGCGGGTTCGCGCTGACGCTCGTGCTCGATGCGCTCAAGGGAGCGACGGCCGTGCTGGCGGCGCGGATGCTCGGCGCGACGACGGAGTGGACGGCGCTCGCGGCGCTCGCGGTCGTGGTCGGACACATCTGGCCGGCGCAGCTTCAATTCCGTGGCGGCAGGGGCGTCGCCCCACTCATCGGTGCATGGCTGGTGCTCGCTCCGCTCGCGCTCGCGCCCTGCCTCGTGCTCGGCGCGCTCGTCCTCTTCGCATCGCGCGCGTTCGTGCGCTCGGGCCTCGCCGGACTCCTGCTGCTCCCGCTCGCCGTCTGGTGGCAGTTGCACTCCGCCGTGCCCGTCGCTCTCTCGACGCTGACGGTGGCGGTCGTGCTCTTCGCTCATCGTCGCCATCTCCTTCCCCCGCGAACCGCGGCACTCCAACCGCCCGGAGGGCACCGTTGAGCGCGCTCCCCCCGCTCGTCTTCAAGCTCGCCGGCGACGCCGACGAGCTCGACCAAGTGCAGGCCCTGCACTACCGCACGTTCGTCGAGGAAATCCCGCAGCATCCGCCGAACGACGCGCGCCGCTACGTCGACCGCTTCCACGCCGACAACGTGTACGTCATCGGCAAGCTCGGAGCGCGCGTGATCGCGACGCTCGCGCTGCGCGGCCAGCGTCCCTTCTCGCTCGATTCAAAGGTGCCGAGCCTCGATAGCTTCCTGCCGCAGGGGCACGTGCCCGTCGAAGTGCGCCTGCTCGCGGTCGAGCGGGAATTTCGCCGCACCGCCGTCTTTGCCGCGCTGCTCGAGCACGGCGTGCGCCATGCCCTCGGGGAAGGCTTCGATCTCGGCGTGATCTCGGGCACGACGCGCGAGCTCAAGCTCTACCGCCACATGGGCTTCACGGCGTTCGGTCCGCTCGTCGGCACGAGCGGCGCGGAGTACCAGCCGATGTACGTCACGCTCGATCGCTTCTGCGAGAACGCGCGCGCCAATCCGGCCCTCGGCAAGATCGTGCAGCCCTTGCTCGAGCGCCCCAACGAGCTCAACTTCCTGCCCGGCCCCGTCACGCCGACACCGGCGGTGTCCGCCGCGCTCGCCGCTCCACCGATCTCCCACCGCAGCGCCGAGTTCGTCGAGCACCTGCGCGACGTGCGCGCGAGGCTGTGCCGCATCGCTCGCGCCCGCGACGTGCAAGTGCTCGTCGGCTCCGCTTCGCTCGGCAACGAGCTGATCGCCGCGCAGCTGTCGCTCGCCCCCTCGCGCGGCCTCGTGCTCGCCAACGGCGAGTTCGGCGAGCGGCTCGTTTCACAGTCTCGGCGCGCACGAATGGAGTTCGACGTGCTCGCGCGGCCGTGGGGAGCACCATTCGAGCTCGCGGAGGTCGCCCGCGCGCTCGAGCGCGTTCCCGCGTTCGGATGGCTGTGGTTCGTGCACCACGAAACCTCGACGGGCATCCTCAATCCCCTGCGCGAGCTCGTCGCAATGGCGCACGAGCGGCGCGTGCGCGCCTGCGTCGATTGCGTCAGTTCGCTCGGCGTCGTCGACGTCGACCTGCGCCACGTGCACCTCGCGAGCTCGACCAGCGGCAAGGGACTCGCGGCCTACCCCGGGCTGGCCCTCGTATTCCACGACAGCCAGCCGGCGCCCGAGCCGCAGCGCCTGCCGGGCTATCTCGATCTGGGCCACTGGGCGAGCCACGACAGCGTCCCCCACACGCATTCGTCGAATCTGGTCGCCGCGCTCAGTGCGGCACTGCACGAGATCACCCCAGCGCGCATGGCCCGCATCGCCGACCACGCGCACTGGCTGCGCGCGGAGCTCGCGGGCCTAGGCTTCGTCCTGCCCGCGCCCGAGCGTGCCGCGTGTCCTGCCGTCACGACGCTCATCCCGCCGCGGGGCGTGTCGGCTTTCGAGCTGGGCGAAGACCTCGATCGACGCGGCTTCTGGACGAGCTACCGCAGCGCCTACCTCGTCGAGCGCGGCTGGCTGCAGATCGCGCTCATCGGCGACCCATCGCGGACCGCCCTCGAAAAACTCGTGCGCGTGCTCGGGCAGATCGTGCGCCGTCGCGCGAGCGTCGCGAGTCCCTGAATCGCCGCGCTCAGTCGCCCGCGAGCGACAGCACGATCTCGAACACGATCAGCAGGAGGATCAGGAATTCGAGCGTCTCCGCGCGCAGCGTCGAGGCGTCGTCGTGGAGCTTGTCATAGACGTTGTCGAGCGCCGCGAGCTTGCGCTGGGCCGCATCGTTCCACTCCTGGAGACGAAACCGCGTCCCCGCCTGCCTGAGCACGCGCGCTGGAAACTGATCTCCCGACACCTTGAGCGTGTTGCCGACGCGCTCGAACAGAAAGGCCGCTTCGAGCTGCATGGACGACAGTCGCCGCAGGTCTCGGCGCAGCGCGAAGGGGCCCAACAGGTGGCGCGTCTCGCGGCGCGTGAGCGAGCGGAAGGAGTCCTCGAGCGCGACGTCGAGCTGCGCGTCGAGAAAGCGCATCTCGAGCAACTGCACGTTGGCGTACTCGAGCAAGCGCAGGACGTCTTCGGGCTGGTCGTCGAGCACCACGGCCGCGTGCCAGTCCACGATCGTGAGATCGTCTGGGCCGTACTGCAGCCGCACCGAGAGCGCGTCGGCCAAGACCTCGCGCGAGAGCGGCGCGCGCTCGGCTCGCAGGATGCCCGCCAGCAGCGGACCGCTCTGGGCGAGAAAGCGCTCGGCATCCTCGCCGAGCATCGGGGCGCTCAGCCGAAACACGGAATAGTCTTCGAAGACGGGCGCGAGTCCGGGCTTGGTGACATGGGAGGGAATGGCGGCGACCAGCGCCAACGCGCGCGCGCGAGCCGCCTCCTCGAGCGAAGTGTCGGCGGCGAGCGCGCAGGAGAGCTCGACGCAGTCCGCGAGCTCGCCGTGCAGCGCGATCGCGAACGAGACGAGCACGGCCCCGAACTCGAAGATCACCACCTCGCACGTCGCCTCCGTGGTCCAGCGCGCGATGGGGAGCGGCTCGCAGCGCTGAACGATGCGCAGCGGAGGCGGCTTGAACTGGAAATACGACGGAGCCGGGTGCGTGTGCCCGAGCTTGCCCTCGCTGCTCGGCTCGTGGATGGCGCGCGCCGCCCCCGCGAGATCGATCGACTGCGCCACGTCGAACGCAAACAGCGCACGGCACTCGCCACGCGCGCTTCCCGAGCTTCCCGCGCTCGACATGCTCCCAGTCTAGTTCGCGCGGAGCGTTGTCTCCAGCAGCTCGCCTTGGCGGCGCTACGATGCCCGCCGTGGGGGCGCCGATCGAGATTCCCGCGTGGCTGCTGCTCGCGCTCTCCTGCGCGATCGACTTCACCGTGCTCTCGTTGCTGCTGCGCAAGCGCGAGCACCCACTCGGCCTCGCACGGGTGATCCCCTCGCTGCTGCTCGCCGCGCTCGTGGCCACCATCAAGATGCCCTTCCTCGCGTGGGCGGCGGGCAGCTTCTTCTTCGGCATCACGCTCGGCTGGGTGACGCTCGTCGTGGTCACGCCGATCGTCGCGTGGCGCGTGCTGTGGCGCGGGGACGCAACGCCAACGGCGCGGGCACTGGCCGCCGCGGGCGCGCTCGGCCTGCCCGTGCTCGGCCTCTACGGCTCGGTTCTCGAGCCACGCAACCTCCAGATCGAGCGCGTCGAGGTGCCGATCGACGCGGCGCACGCGAGCGCCGAGCCGCTGCGCATCGCGGTCCTCGCCGACATCCAGTCGCGGTCGGTCGATGAGCACCTGCGCACCGCCATCCGCGAGGCCATGCGCTTCGAGCCGCACCTCATCGTGCTGCCGGGCGACCTGATCCAGCTCGATGACGAACAGGAGTACCTCGCCGCGCTGAAGGAGTTCCGAGCGCTGCTCGAGCCGCTCGATGCGCCGCTCGGCGTCTACTTCGTGCTCGGCAACACCGACTCCGAAGAACTCGTCGCGCGCGCCTTCGAGGGCACGCGCGTGCGCATGCTCGTCGACGAGTCGGTCGAGCTCGAGTTCGCCGGTCGCCGGATCGTGCTCGGCGGCGCCGACAGCTTTCAACTCCCCCCGTCGTCTCCAGAGTGCTTCGTCTCGCGCTTCGATCGCCGCGAAGCCGACGAGTTGCGCATTCTCGTCAGCCACCACCCCGACCACGGGCTCACCTGGCTGGGTGGCGCATGGCCCGCGATCGACCTCGCCATCGCTGGTCACACGCACGGCGGCCAAGTCGTGCTGCCGGGTTTCGGCCCGCCCGTGACGCTCTCGCTCGTGCCGCGCGCCGTGGCCGCCGGAGGCCTGCACCGCGTCGGCGCTCGCCAGATCTACGTCTCGCGCGGCATCGGCATGGAGCGCGGCCTCGCTCCCCCCCTGCGCCTGTTCTGCCCGCCGGAAGTCTCGCTCCTCACGCTCGTGGGAGCGCGCAATTGACTCCAGCGTCGTGGTTCCGACGACGGAGCCGATGTCGCCAACTCAGTCTTCGACGACGTGCTGCGCGTAGAGCTTGCGCAGCTCGGACCAGTGCGCGACGTCGAAGTGGCCCGAGCGCATGCAGTCGACGGCGCCGTAGGCCATCGCGAGGGCGTGGTGCGTGTTGTCGTGCTGGAACAGCCCCTGTCGCCCGTAGGAGAGCAGGCGCGGCACGCTCTCGACCCAGCGTTCGAGCCGATCGAGCGGCGCCTCGTAGCCCGTGAGGTAGATCGGATAGGCGGCCGGGAGGCGGCGCGTGAACGTCGCGATCGGCGCGGCCCTCAGCGGCAGTCCGCAGCCCGCGAGATCCTCCGCGAGCAGTCGTCCGAGCGCCGCGTCATCGAGCGACCAAACGTCGTCCCTCACCGCGCACGGCAGCTCCGCGCACAGGATCGTGGTGCCCGCGGGCCGACCGAGAGCCGAGTAGTTCTTGGGCTCCGACAGGCGCGTGATGCGCGTCGTCGCGCCCGGGAAGTAGTGCGCGTCGTACTCCGTGAACCGCTCGACCGGCAACTGCACGTAGATGAGGATCATCGAGCGGTAGGTCACGCGCGCGGCGGCGTCGAGCACGTCTGGCGGCACGCCCTGCGCCATCGCGCGCGCGAGCGCCGTGACGGGAATGGTCGACCACAAGTAGTCCGCCTCGAGCACCTCGGTGCGCCGAGCGTCCTCGGCGTGCACGCGCCACGGCGCGCTCTCACTCGCGGGCGGCTCGATGTTCGTCATGCGCCAGCCCAGCCGCATGTCGGCACCCAGTCGCCCCGCGTCCGCGGCGTAGGCCTCGCTGATCTGCCCGAACCCGCGCACTGGATAGAAGAAGCGCCCCGCGCCCCTCGCCTTGAAGCCCGGCACGGCGTTGAGCACCTTGCGCACGAGCTTGCCGAACGATCCCGCGGCCACGCGCTTGCGCGCCTGCACGCCGCTCAGCTCGTTGGGATCGCGTCCCCAGAGCTTGACCGCGTACGGCAGGTAGAACTCGTCGGCGATCGTCGAGCCGAGATTCGCGCGAATCACCGACTCGAACGTGTCGCCCGCGCTCGCGCGAGCGGGGAGCTGCTTGGCGACCATGTCGCGCAGCGTGCCGAGCGCGAAGCGCTTGTCGAGTCGCAGCAGCAGGTCGTGGGGCTTGAGCGGGAAGTGGATCCACTTGCCCAACAGTCGAATGCGTCCGTGGCGCGGGCGATCCACGAGCTCGGCGCCGAGCAGCGCGCGAATGTCCGCGAAGATCGCCGCATCGGTCGCCGGATGCAGCCGGTGACTGCCGTAGTCGAGCCACTGGCCGCCGCACTCGAACGAACCGGCGTTGCCGCCGTAGTGCGCTCCCGCTTCGAGCAGCGTCGCAGCACCGAACTTGCGGCGCGCGAGCTCGCGAGCGGCGCCGACTCCGGCGGGGCCGCCGCCGAGGATGAGCACGCGCGGCTCAGCCACCTCGGGGGTTCCTCTCCAACGCGAACAGCGAGTCGCGGCCCGCGCCGGTGCGCGCTCCCTCGCGATAGCCGAGCACGAACCACAGGACTCCGCCGAGCAGGCCGGTCGCGATCAGCACCGACTGCCACAGCAGCGACGCGGCCACGCCGTCTTGCTCCGCCACGCTCGCCATCGCCGCCAGGAATCCGGCCAGCGTGACCTCGCGCACTCCCAGACCGCCCACGGAGAGCGGCGCGAGCGTGATCGCCTTCGTCATCGGCACGGCGAAGAACCACACCGCCAGCGGCGCTTCGATGCCGATCGAGCGGCCGAGCTCGAGATTGAGCAGCACGAACCAGCCTTGGATCACGAGCGAGAGCGCGAGCACGACGAGCGCGCGCGACGGCCGCGCCGCGAGTCGCCGCATCGACACGAGCGCGCGGCCGATCGTGCCGCGCAGCTTGCGCGGCCAGCGCTCCAGCTTGCGCCGCAGCAGCAGCGGCAAGGCGACGAGCCCCCCAACGGCTGCGAGCAGCGTTCCGACCTGCACGACGCTCTGCGCCCAGCCCGTCATCGCCGTGCTCGACCACAGCGCGCCGACCACGATCAGCACGAGCAGCGCGAACGTGTCGATCAGGCGCTCCGTCAGCCCTCCGAGCACGCTCGCCTCCGCGCGAGCGGTCACGCGCGCCGCGAGCAGCGCCTTGATCGCGTCTCCGCCCACGATGCTCGGCAGGCACAAGTTCGCGAACATCCCGGCGGAGTAGCACTGGGCCGCATCGGTCGCACCCAGCCGCGCGCGCGCGCTCGCGATGCCGAGGTTCACGCTGTAGCGCCACTTGAACACGCCGAGCACGTGCCCCGCGATGAAGCCCGCCCACACCAGCGCCCACTTCGAGAGCGGCACGCGCGAGAGTGCGTCGACGATTTCGCCCCAGCGCACCTCGAACGCAATCCACGCGAGCGCCGCGACCGTCAGGCCGATCTTCAGCGCGAGCATGGCGGTCCGTTTCTGCATGGCGCCTTGGAGCCTCCCCTAGCGCGCTCCCGCGTCCCGCCGCACGACCACGACCTCACTGCCACCGAGCGTGCCCCAACACGTCGTCTGCACGCGGTAGTCGCGCTCCAGATGCGCCCAGAGCTCGGGCTCGGCGGCTTTCAGGCGAGTCGGAGTGCAATACACGAGCCAGATCCTTGCGTGCGCGCGCTCGAGCGCCGCGAGCGCCTCGATGCTATCGACCGGCGTCCACGCGCAGTCGTAGTAATCGCGGTATGGCAAAATCGTCATGTCGACGGTCGCCACCGCGTCGCCGGGCCGCCGCTCGCGATCGACGAACGCTTGCGCGCCCTCGAAGTCCTGCTTGGGCAGCCACGCCGCGGGCACGGTCGCGGCGCTCATCAGACACGAGAGCGCCAGCGCGGCCGTCGTGAGCTTCTCGAGCAGCCCAGAGAACTGCCCGAACGAGAAGATCCGAATCCACTCGACGACTCCGCGCACGGCGATCAGCACGGAAAAACCTGCTGCAAAGAAGAACATGCGCGGCCAGAGGTTGTGGCGCGTGGCGAGCAGCACGGCGATCGTGACGGCGACCCCCAGCAGGAACGTCAGCGTGAGCGCGCGGCTCTGACGCCAGTACGAACGGAGTCCGAGCGCGAGCACGGCGAGTCCGAGCGCGAGAGTGAAGGCGCCGCCGGGCACGCCCTGCGAGAGGCCGCGCACCGTCTCCGCGACGAGCCAGGTCGGGTCCTTCCACTCGACCTGCGCTCGGGGCATGGTGGGCGCGAGCAGCGTCGCGATGTACTGCGGAAGCACGAGCGCGTGCAGCACGAGCGAGATGGTCGTAGCCATCACGAACCCGGAGAGCACCTGATGGTGCGCCGTGCCAACTCGCCGACCGCGCGCGCAAAGAGCGCATCCAGCCCACACGAGCACGTGGGCTGCGACCACGAACACCGCCGTGGCGTGAATCCACGTCGCCAGCGCCATCCACGCTCCGTAGCGCAGCGGCGCGGCGACGCCCCGCGAGTGCGAGCTCGCGCACATCCGCAGGAACTCGGCCGAACCGAGCAGCGTGAACAGCAGCAGTCCCGTGTAGCCGCGCGCATCCTGCGAGAACCACACGTGGTGGTAGGACACGGCGAGCAGCGTCGCCGAGAAGATCGCCTCGCGCGCGTCGGTGACGAGCCGCGCGAAGCGATGCAGCGCGAGCACGCCGAGCACGCCGAGCACGACGGCGGGCAGTCGCACGGCCCACGCGCTCTCGCCGAACGCACCGAACGACAGACGCGCGAGCAGCGAGTACAGCAGATGCTGGTTCTGGCTGTCGAAGGTCGACACGATCTCCCGCGGCTGCTTGCGCGCGTAGTGCACGAGCGTGTCGAGCTCGTCGAAGCACAGCCCCGACCCGAGCCCGCTCGTGCGCAGCGCGAGCGCGAGCACCACCAGTCCACCGAGCGCCCACAGGGCGCTCGCGTCCAGGCGCGGGGGAGTGCGGATGCCCGTCCTGAGCAGAGGCTCGAAGTCGTCACCACGCGGCGCGAGGCGTTCGACGAGCACCAGCACGAGTCCCGCGAGTGCGAGCGTGCCGCGCAGCAGGTCCACGCCACGCTCGAGCGCGGCGCGGCGCGTTTCGTTCCCCGCGAGCAGGTACTCGAGCAGCGCCTGCGCGGGCAAGAGCAACGCGCACGCCAGACACGCAAACGCCGCCGCGAGCACTCCCCGGTTCATCCGCACGCCCTGCACAGCCGGCAGTCTGTGCCGTGCGCGTGCGCATTTCCACCCGCCCGCTCGGAGCGGATCAGGACTTGGCGAGCGCGCCCCGACGCCGATGGCGCGCGAGGAAGCGCTCGCGCCGTCGCCCCATGGCCTGCGCCGTGTAGAGACTCCGCGTCAGGTCATGGAAGCCCGACCGCAGCTCCTCCACGCTCATGCGGCAGGGCTGGTAGTTGATGTCGAACAGCGTGCACAGGTCCCAGCGACCGGGCTCGAGAATGCGCCCCTCGCGGTGCAGTCGCGCATGCAGCGGAGTTCCGGGGAACGCGGTCATGTAGGTCACCTGAACCTCGTACAGTCCGGTGTCCTCGGCGAAGCGCCGCACGCTCTCGAACACGCCGCCATCATGGTGGTCGAGCCCGAGCACGAAGCACGCGTTGACGGTGATGCCGTAGGACTGGATGCGCTCGACGTCGTCCGCGTAGCTCGAGGCGCGGCGCGCCTTGAAGTTGGCGTGCTGTTCGAGTCCTTCGAGCGCACCGGAGTCGGGACTCTCGAGGCCGATGAGGAGCTGGCGGCAGCCCGAGCGCGCGAGCGCGGCGAGCAGCTCGGGATCGTCCGCGACCGAGATGTCGGTCTCCGTGAACCAGCGCACGCCCAACGGCTCGAGCGCGCGCGCGAGCGACAGGCCCCACTCCTTGTCCACGAACGTGTTGTCGTCGGCCAGCTCGAGGAACGCGTCAGGTCGCACGGCGCGGATGGCCTGAATGTCGCGCACGACGTCGGCGACGGGGCGCTTGCGGTAGCGACTCGAGAGCATCACGGTCGACGCGCAGAAGTCGCAGCGCCACGGGCAGCCGCGCGTCGTCTGCACCGTGAAGCGGTTGTAGGGTCGGTTGCGGAGCAGGTCGTAGCGCGGAATCGGCAGACGCGCGACCTCGACCGGCGCTTCGTCGCTCGCGCGAAAGATGCGCGGCGGCTCGCCGCGCTCCGCCGCCTCGACGATGCGCGGCCACACGTGCTCGCCTTCGCCGACCGCCACGTAGTCCGCATGGCGCAGGGCTTCCTCGCTCAAGGCGCTCACGTGCAGCCCGCCCATCGCGACCTTGATGCCGCGCGCGCGCAAGCGGTCGGCGATCGCGTAGGCCTCGAACACCTGCGCCGAAAACGTGCTGATGGCGACCAGATCGCAGTCAGCGAGCTCCGCGGGCTCCAGACCGTCGCCTTCCGCCTCGAAGTACTCGAGCTCGTGGCCGAGCGGAGTGGCGGACGCGAGTTGCAGGAGTCCGAGGCTGGGCAGCGCCGCGATCTGTCGCGAGCGCTCGACGAAGCCGGGCAGCGTCAGGCCGAGCTTCAGCAGCTCCGGGTCGTGCGCCCGAATCCCGCTCATCGCCAGCAGTCCGATCTTCATGGCTTGGCTCCTTGCTGCACCAACACCAGCGTGAGCACCGCGGCGCTCGACAGCGCGAGCACCGGCAGCGCGAACCAGTGACGGAACGACGCGCGCCACGCGGAGAGCCAGCACACCGCCGGCATCAGCACGCCGCCGACCTTCCACAGCACGAAGCAGGCCTGCGCCGCCCCGCCGCTCGCCTGCGCCGCCGGCGACAGCGCGACGAGCATCTGCAACATGCCGAGCGCGATGCACGCGATGTGACCGAGCCGCAGCAACCGCCGACTCCAGGCGGAGTAGCCGCCGAGGAAGCCCTCGCGCTCAAAGCGCAGCCCCACCAGCGCCCCGCTCGCGAATCCGGCGAGGATCTGCGCCCAGCCCCAAGTCCACAACCCAGTCGCTTCCATGCTCTCCTGCATGCCCCCTAGCTTCGACACTCGCGCGGTCCCATGGGCCGAACTACCGCGATACGGTACGCAAAGCGGTGCTGATCAACCGCGCGCGAGGCGGCGCAGGCGCAGGCCTGCCGCCAGAAACAGCGCGGAAACGAGCAGCGGAATCGCGAGCTGGAGCACCTTGAGCGCGTTGGCCACGTTCGCGTCTGCGTCGAAGTGAGCACGCGGAACTTCGACTTCGAGCCGACCGCCGCCGGGCAGGGCGGCCGACGAGCGCGCACCGGCCTCGGTCACGTCGTCGAGCTCGACCGGCCCGCGAAAGTCGTGGCGTCCGAGCTCCGCACCCTGCGCGTCGAACACGCGCGCGGTGACGCCGAGCTCAGGGATGCGATTCCAGCCCCGAGCGGCCACGAGCGCGACGAACAGCGTGATCGCGAGGTTCAGCGCGCCGATCACGAGCAGGAGCGACGCGAGTCGCTGCGGCGGTAGCGGAGTCTTGCCCACGGCGCGCGGATGCTAGCAGCGCGGCGAGATGGCGCCCACGCTCAGCGCGGCGTGTACTCCGGCGCAACGCTCAACGGGCCCGCGGGCAGCGGCTCGACCCTCCGGCGCCAACGCCCGATCTCGCCACCGCAGCGGTAGCGCAGCAGCGTGGCGAAGAACTCCCAGCACGTCGTCGCGCGCACGTGGCTCAGCCCGTGGCCGCGCATGCGCGCGAACACGTTGACCTCGAGCACGCGCACGCCGAGGTAGTGCGCCTTGATCATCAGCTCCGGATCGAGGAACCAGCGCTTGGATTGCAGATCGAGCCTGCGCAACACGTCGCGGTGCACGATCTTCGGACTGCCGTTGACGTCGATCGAGCCCAGCCCCGGCCACAGGCACAGCACCATGCCGTTGTAGGCGACCGACACGAACTTGCGCGTCCAGCCATCGAGCCGGAAGCGGCGCCGCACCTTGCCGAGCAGCTTGCCGTCGCTGTAGCGCACGGCCTCGAACAAGCGCACCACATCCTCGGGATCGACCTGCCCGTCGCAGGGAATCATGCCGACCCACTCCGCGCGCGCCTCGCGCAGACCGCTCAGGACCCCAAACCCGTAGCCCTGATTGACCTCGACTCGCACCCTGCGCACCGCCAAGCCCTTGGCGGCGAGTCCGTCGAGGATCTCGCCGGTGCGGTCCTTGGACCCGTTGTCGACCGCGATGAGCTCGAGCGCGATCCCCGCCTTCTCGAACGCCCCGCACAGGGCGGGCAGCGTGAACGGAATCGACTCCTGCTCGTTGTAGCAGGGCACGACCAGCGAGAACTCCGGGCCGTTCGGCGTCATCAGGCAGAGGCCGCGTCCGCGGCGCGCTCCCTCACCAGCCTACGCCGCAAGTCGCGCGCGAACAGCGTGCGCGTGAACTTCCCCAGCCCCGAGGCGTGCTCCCCGAACGTCCCGACCTTGGTCAGGATGAGCGCCTTCGTCTCCGGCGCGCACTCGGCGGACACGCTCACGCGCTCCGGCAGGCGGAAGTCCGCCAGCGGCCGCGCGTAGCCCTGCTCGGCCCAGCGCTCGACGTCGAACTGCGTGCTCCAGCGGCGGATCTCCGCCGTCGTGGCCGCGAACGGGACGTGCAGCACGACGCCGCGCAGGTGGTCGATCACCGCCGCGAGCTCGTCCTCGCCGTACTGCGTCCCGCGCTGGCGCAGCGCGCTTTCGATCGACAGTCGCAGGAATTCGAGCGCGTCCTGCGTCACGAAGAAGCGTCCGAGCATCGAGTACTTCGACAGCAGGTTGCCGCCGAGCGTGCCCTCCACGAGCTGCGCGTAGTGTTCGCGCGCCCACGCGAGACACTCCTCGCGCGTGCGGAAGATCTCCTGGCGCGATTCTTCGAGGAACTCGGCGATCACCTGCGTGAAGCCCTGCGGGGCGCGCGCGAGCAGCGACTGCATGTGGCGCACGAGGTCGAAGGGCTTGACGCCGTGCGCGCGCGCGAAGGCGAACGGCTCGTCGTAGTTGCCCTCGTAGTGGAAGATCGTGAGCAACAGGTGGAAGACGCGCGTTTCGAGGTAGTCCTCGAACGAGAAGTCGGGCGTCGCCACGACCATCTCCTCGACCTCGATCAGCGGCGTGCCGGTGTAGTCGCCGATGTTGCGCGCGACCACGCGGAAGCGCGTGTCGAAGCCGAACTTCGCGCGCTCTTCGGGATTGGCCAGCTCGGCGCCGTGCAGGAGCATCAACTGGTGCGCGGAAATGCGCTTGGCGCCCGCGTCGAGCAGATCCTCGACCGCCTTGAGGAAGCTGTGCTTGCTCTCGCCCGGCAGGCACAGGATCAGCTCGCCGTAGCTCTGCATGCCCTGCGATTCGAGCTCCCGCTGGATCTCGCGGTACGTCTCGAGCTTGATGTTGTCGCGCTTGATGTTCTTCAGCACGACCGGGTTCATCGACTGCACCGCCGCGGTCATCGGCAGCGCGCCCTTGATCTTGCGCATCACCTGAATGATGCGCTCGCCCTTGTTCTTGCCGGTCGTCGTGCGGATGTAACGCGGCCAGCCGTAGCTCGTCTGGAGCCAGCCGATGTAGTCGGCAAGCTCGACATCGCGCTCGTACATGCCGAAGTTGTCGTCGGCCAAGCACAGCGTGATCTCGGGCTTCACGCGCTCGGCGAGGTAGGCGAGGTCCGCCTTCACGTTGTCGATCGAGTGCGCGAACACGCGGCTGTTGGAGCGCACCCCGGAGTTGCAAAACGCGCACGTGAACGGGCATCCGCGCGAGATCTGCATCAGCGGGTAGTAGCCCGTGCGCAGATAGGGCTCCATCAGGCCCGCGAGATACGGGCTGGGGATCTCGTCGAGGTCGCGGATGCGCTCGACCTCGCCGCCGCGATGGAACACGCCGCGCGCGTGGTCGAACCAGTCGACGCCGGGAATCTGGCCGTCGCGCAAGCCCTCGACACGGCCCTTGGATTGGGCGAGGCGCTCGAGCAGGTTCACGAACGCGCGCTCGCCCTCGTAGGTCGGCCCGTCGATGTACGCGTCGACCTTCGGCAGGGCGGAGAGGAACTCGCCGCGCACGCTGTCGACGAGCGGATAGTTCGGCCCGCCCATCACCACCACCGTGCGCCGCTCGCGCGCCTTGGCGTAGCCCGCGAAGTGATGGGAGAGCTCCTCGTTCCAAGCGTAGTTCGAGAGCCCGAGCAGGTCCGGTGCGAGATCGTCGAGGGCGCGCTTGAGGTCCTGAGGCTCACGGAAGATGGAGATCTCGAGCTCGACTCGCCCCGCGAGTTGCGCCTGCGCGTAGGTGGCGAGGTTGGCGACACCGAGCGGATACACGTCCGAGCTCAGCGTGAGCAGGTTGTGTCCTAGGTCAGCGAGGTACAGGCGCAGGCGCATGGGAACTGCCCCGTCCAAGGATACGACGGGTACGGGGGTCACTCTTCGGACGCCGACCGTGACTCGGTCAAGCTCCTTCCCCCGCTGGCCTTCTCGGGCCACAAAAAGTGCGTAAGTTCTTGTCGAGCAACGACTTACGTTCTCCCATCCGCCTGCGCTGCCCGTTCAGGCGAGCGCCGCGCGATACCACGCAATGGTCTCGGCGAGCCCCTGCGCCAGCGTGCGCTGTGCTCGCCAGTCGAGCCACGCGCGCGCCTTCGCGCAGTCGAGGTACTGGCGCGGAATCTCGTGACTCGCCTCGTTCAGGATCACCGGCGCGAGGTCGGCGCGCCCCATCGACTCGAGCAGCAGGGCCACGATTTCGAGCACCGACACGGGCTCCTCGGTGCCGAAGTTGAAGGCCTCGCCGTGGAACTTGGGCTCCCCGAGGCGCTCGGCCAGCGCAAGGTACGCGTCGACCGCGTCGCGCACGTAGAAGTAGTCGCGCACGAACGAGCCGTCCGAGCGCACGACCGGCCGCTCGCCGCGCACCACCGAGCGAATCGTGCCCGGGATCAGGCGGTTCCAGTTGAGGTCGCCGCCGCCGTAGAGGTTGCCGCAGCGCGTGATCGCGACGGGCAGGCGGTAGGTGTGAAAGTAGCTCGCACTGAGCAGGTCCGCGCACGACTTCGAGACGTCGTAGGGGAAGCGACCGACGAGCGGCGCGTCCTCCTGATAGGGCAGCGTGTCGTGGGAGCCGTAGGCCTTGTCACTCGAGGCGACGAGCACGCGCTTCACCAGCCGCGGCAGTTGCCGACACGCCTCGAGCAGCACCCAAGTGCCCTTGATGTTCGCCTCGAAGGTCGAGAGCGGCGAGCGGCTGGCCGTGCCGACGATCGTCTGCGCGCCGAGATGGAAGACCGTGTTGACCTCGTACTCGTTCAGCGCGCGCAGGACCGTCTCGTAGTCCTCGAGCTCCCCGCGCACGATGTTGCAGCGCGCGGAGAGTCCCGTGCCGAGGAGCCGCGACTGCGGCACCCAGTCGCGCACGAGCGCCGTGACCGACGCGCCGCGCTCTGCGAGCTCTTCGCACAGGGCGCTGCCGAGCAGCCCGCTCGCGCCGGTGACGAAGACGCTCGTCTGCTTCCAGTGGCTCACTTCCACACCTTCCACGGCGCGTCGCCCTTGGCCCACAGCTCGTTGAGCGTGAGCGCCTCCTTGTAGGTGTCCATCGAGAACCAGAAGCCGTCGTGCTGGTAGAGCGCCAGTTCGCGCGCCTTGCTCATGCGGTCGAGTGGCCCAGTCTCGAGGATGCACTCCTGATCGAGGTAGTCGAACACGCCGCGTTGCATCACGAAGAAGCCGCCGCTGGTGAGCGAGTTCATCATCGGCTTCTCTTGGAAGCGCGTGACGATGCCGCGCCGGTCGACCGACACCTCGCCGTAGCGCGAGCGCGGGTGGAAGCCGGTCAGCGTCGCGAGCTTGCCCATGCGCTTGTGGTGCGCGACGAGCTCATCGAGATGGATGTCCGAGAGCCCGTCGCAGTAGTTGAACAGGAACGTCGGCGTCTCGATGTACTCGCGCGCGCGGAACAGCCGCCCGCCGGTCTGCGTCTTCGCGCCCGTCTCGACGAACGTGATCTCCCAATCCTCGATGTCGCCCACACGCGCGTGCAGCACCTTCTTGCCCGACTTGAGGCCGAGCGTGAAGTCCGAACCGCGCCACTGGTAGTTGAGGAAGTAGTCCTTGATCTGCTCGCCCTTGTAGCCGAGGCACAGGACGAAGCGCCGGTAGCCCCAGCGATGGTAGATGCGCATCAGGTGCCAGAGGATCGGCCGACCGCCGACCTCGACGAGCGCCTTGGGCTTGAACTCCGTCTCTTCGCGCAAGCGCGTGCCCTCGCCACCGCAGAGGATCACGACCTGTTCCTGCTTCCACTTCATGGGCTGGGCTGGGGGGAGTTGGGGCGGCGCGGCGCGCCTGTGGAGGCCGCGCCGAATCGTAACCATCGGGGGCCGCCCGCGCAGAGCTTGAGCCCGCGGCCTCAGCGATCCTCGGGACTGACTCCCGGGCCGCGCCGATCGGGACCGGCGGGGCGCCGCGGGCGGTGGAACTCGAACACCGCGATCTCCTTGAGCAGGTGGCTCACCGCGGCCTCGAGCTGCGGATCGCCGCCGCCGACCATCAGGGCCGGGTCGTCCATCACTTCGATGTCCGGCGCCACGCCGTAGCCCTCGACGCCCCACGTGCCGTCGAGCTCGTAGAACGCGAAGCAAGGCACGCTCACGCGCGTGCCGTCGACCAGCGACGGCTCCTCGGTGATGCCCACCAGCCCGCCCCACGTGCGGCGCCCGACCAGCGGTCCGAGCTTCGCCTGCCGGAACAGGTACGGGAACATGTCGCCGCCCGAACCGGCCGCGCCGTTGATCAGCATCGCCTTCGGCCCATGGTGCGCGAAGCTCGGCGTGATCCAATCCTCGTGCGCCCGCGAGGCCCAGAAGTTCGTGCGCGGCCGCGCGAGCGCCTCGACGAAGCGATTGGGAAACTGGCCGCCCGCGTTCCAGCGCTCGTCGACCAAGAGCGCATCCTTGTGGTACTGCGAGACGAGCTGGCTGAAGAGCTCGCGGCGACCGTCCGTCGCCGTGTCGGGCACGTGCACGTAGCCGACCTTGCCGCCGGAGAGCTCGTCGACGCGCGAGGCGCGCGTCGCGACCCAGTCGCGGTAGCGCAGCTCGCTCTCCGACTCGATCGGCACGACCACGAGCCGCCGCTCGCTGCCGTCCTTGGCGGGCGTCGCGCACAGCACGATCTCCGTCGCGCGGCCGATGCGGCCGAGGAACGCCGCGCACAGGTCGCGCGACGCGTCGGGCGCCACGCCGTTGACTTCGAGCAGCCAGTCGCCCGCGCGCGCATCGAGCAAGGGCTCCGCGAGCGGCCCGCGGGCGCGCGGATCCGAGCTGCCCGCGCCGAGCACGCGCGCGAGTCGGAAACGACCGTCCTCCACCGTCCAATCCGCGCCCAGCAGACCCGCGCGCTGTCCCTCCGCCGCGCGCTCGGGCACGCCCTCCCCACCGAAGTTGTAGGCGTGTCCGACGTTGAGCTCGCCGATCAGCTCCGTGATCAAGAAGTGCACGTCGTCGCGCGAGCTGCAATCGGCGATCGCGGCGAGATAGCGCGCACACACGGCCTCCCAATCGACGCCGTGCATGCCCTCGTCGTAGAACGCGGCGCTGTACTGACGCCGCACGTCGGAGAGCACCTGCGCCCACTCGCGGCGCGGATCGATCGTCAGCACGAGCCCGCCGAGGTCGAGCGCGTCGCCGAGCTTGGCGTCCGCGGCCGCAGCGACCACGTGCCAGCGCTCCCCCACCTTGGCGAGCACCTTCGCGCCGTCGGCGGTGAGCTCGTAGGCCGACACCTTGTCGAGCACGAGTTGCTCCTCGCGCTCGCTCTTCTTCGCGCCCGGCTCGAAGCGCACGAGCCTCGGCTCGCCTTCCGCGCCGCCGAAGGGCGAGCGCACGTACAGCACCGCTCCGGCCTGGGCGGACAGGCTCGCGATCGCGCCCGGCTTCACCGGCCAGCGCACGAGCCGCCCTTCGATGCCTTCGAACTCGATCGCGACCGGCTTGGGCGAGGGTTTCTCGGACTCGACCTTCGGCTCGTCCTCGTCCGCCGACTCGCTCGCGGCCCGCGCACCCTTGCCCTCGCGCGGATCGACCGGCGCGAGCGGATTCACCACGTCGCGGCGCAGCGCGATGGCGCACAAGGCGCGCGTGCCGGAAAAAATGAAGTTGTCGTCGAGATCCGAGTCGAGGTCGCGGAACTCGCGCTGCGAAGTGAGGTACAGCCAATCGCCGTTGCGATCGAAGGCCGGATCGCCTTCGTCGAACTGCCCGCTCGTCACCTGCCGCGTGTCGCCGCTGTCGCGATCGTGCACGTAGACGGCCGACGCACGCGACTTGCTCGCGCGCATCGCGAAGGCGATCCAGCGCGAGTCCGCGGACCACGCCGGCGTCGGGGAATTGCCCTCGGGGCTCGTCGCGACGAGGCGCGGAACGCCGTCGAGAGCCGACACGAGCCACAGCTCGCCCTTGCGCGTCACGTAGGCGAGCGAGCGCGAGTCGGGCGACCACCACAGGCCCAAGCGCCAGCCGCGGCCGAGCTTCGTGAGCTGGCGCTCGGGCTCGGACCCGTCGACCGCGCGCACGCACAGCTCGTACTCGCCGGAACGATCCGAGAAGTACGCCACCGACTTTCCGTCGGGACTCCACGCCGGATAGCGCTCGGCGATGCCGTCGCTGTTCGTGAGGTTGCGCGTGACGCCCTCGCCCGCGGGCACGTCGAAGAGCTCGCCGCGCGCCTCGAACACGACGCGCGCGCCGCTCGGCCCCACGCTCGCGCCGAGCAGGTCCTTCGCGACGTCGAGCGTGTGCGGCACGAGCTTGGGGCGATCGCCGGGAATCACGACCGTGACCGGCGCGGTCAGGCGCGTCGCGAGCTCGCACCGCCACAGCTTCCCGCCGCTCTCGAACACGATGTCGAGCGGCCCCACCGACGCCGCGCGCACATCGCTGTCGGCGAACTCCGTGACCACCTCGGCGCTCTTCTTCTGCACGTCGTAGACCCACAGGTTCGCCCGCGCCTTCGCTCCCGCGTCGCTGACGTAGTACACGCTCGCGCCGTTCCACATCGGCAGCACGTCGGCGCCCGGATGCTCCGTGATGCGGCGCGACTCGAACGTCACGAGGTTGAAGAGCCAGATGTCCTGCGCGAGGCCGCCTTGGTAGCGCTTCCAGTTGCGCATTTCGCCCGCATCGGGCGTGTACGCGAGCCACGAACCCGTCTCGTCGACCGAGCCGAACGTGCCGTAGGGAATGGGCAGGCGCTCGGGCTCGCCACCGTCCGCGCCGACGCGAAAGAGCGCCGGCGCGCGGGCTTGGCCGGACTGCGCCGTGCTCGCGAAGACGAGCGCTTGGCCGTCGGGTTGCCAGTCGCACAAGAGCTCGGACGTCGGATGGTGCGTGACGCGCCGCGGCACGCCGCCGACGAGATCGAGCACGTAGATGTCTTGCCCGCCGTCGTAGCTCGCGGTGAAGGCGATGCGCGTGCCGTCGGGACTGAACTTGGGGTTGGACTCCGGTCCCGCGGGCGACGAGAGCGGACGGGCCGCGCCGCCGCGCTTGTCGACGAGCCACAGGTCGTTCGCGTAGCGGAACACGATGCTGTCGGCGCTCACGTCGGGCGTGCGCAACAGCACGGCGTCGGGCTGGACCTGAGCGGCGGCGGAAGCGGCGAGGAGAGCGACGGCGGAGAAGCGCTGGATCATGAGCTGGAAGTCCCCGGAGGGCCCGGGATTGTGGCAAGCGCGCACGGTGGCGGCCACAAGCTCAGCGCGCGCCGAGCCTGTGGAGCATCTCGATGGCACCCGGATGCCCCTGAACGCGTCTCAGCACTTCGCCAGCCTGCTCCCGCGCGGCGGCCGTCTCGCCCGCGCGCTCGAGCGCACGCGTCCACTGCCAGCGCAGCGCGACGTCGTCCGCGCGCAAGGAAACGGCGCGGCCCCACGCGCTCGCGGCCTCGCGACTGCGGCCGAGTTCGGAGAGCGCGAGTCCCAGATGGCTCCACCCCACCGCGCTCGAGGGCTCGAGCTCCAGATGCGCCGCCAGCTCCCGCATCGCCTCGTGGGCGCGACCGAGGTGGTACAGCGCGAGGCCCGCGACCAACCGCGGCTGCGCGCTCGACGTGCGCGCGCGCTCGCTCGCGTCCAGCGCGAGCCGTGCGAGTTCCAGCGCGCGCTCGCGCCGCGCCGCGGCGCCCGCCGTGTCGAGCTGCGCCAGTTCCAACTGCACGACCGCCGCGTTGCACGCCGTGCGCGGCACGGTCTCGAGTTCCATGGCCAACGCGTAGGACGCCGACGCGCGCTCGAACAGCGCGCGACGCTCGCTCGCATCCAGCGTGGCGAACGCGCGCTCCTTGAGGGTCTCCGCCAGCGCCGTCTGGGCGATCGCGCTGCGCGGAGCGACCGACACGGTCCAATTCCACAGCGACTCCGAATCGCGCCACACGTGGCATTGCTCGCGCGCGAGCAACCCGAGGCCAAGCCCCGCGAGAGAGCCGCAGAAGAGCGCGTTGCGCGGCTCGAGCATGCGGAACAATCCCGCGGCACCGAGCAGCGCGAGTGGAATCGTGGGCACGTAGCTGTAGCGATCGGCGACGAGCTGAGGCCCGCACTGCGCGAACCCGAGCATCGGCCCGACGAGACATGCGTAGAGCGCCACGGCGAGCACCGTGCGCGGAAAGCGCCTGCGCAGCGCGAGCGCGGCGCACACGGCGACGAGGACGAGCGCGGCGGCGAAGGCGAAGCGCGGCAGGCCGAGCGTGATCTCGGCCGGAATCTCGTGGATCGGCACGAGCCGCGACGGCCACAGCGACACGCGCGCGTAGAACACCAGCCCATGGCACGCCTGCAGCGCGCGCTCGGCCAGCGTGTGCTCGCTCCAGCTCGCGATGGCCTGAGGTTGCGCGGCCTGTCCCATGTAGGCCAGCGCACCGGCCATGACGCCCGCGGCGAGAAACGGCAGCTTGTCGATCCAACTGCGGCGCCCCGCGAGCAGGTCGAGTCCAACCAGCGCGAAGGCCAGCGTCATGCCCGAGGCCTTGGCGAGCAGCGAGAGCACGAACAGCGCGACCGAGAGCGCGAGCCAGCGCCCGCGACTGCCGGGGAACGCGCGCAGGCTCGCCGCGACGCAGGCGCCGAGCGCGAGCGCGGCGATCAGCACGCCCCACGGTTCGAACTCGAAGCGCAGCCACTCGCCAACGGGCCCGCGCGTGCCCGCCAGCAGAGCCACGGGCGCCGCGCAGGCCGCGAGCGCCGCGACCAGCGCCGGTGCGCGCGGCCGCGGCGCTTCCCCGCATGTCTCGCGCCAGCGCAACCACGCGAGCACGCTCGAGAGGAGCAGGGCCGTGTACAGGACATCGCGACGCTCCGTCACCCACGCCACGGACTCGACGCGCAGTGGATGCAGGGCGAAGACGAGCGCGGCGACGAACGCGACGCCGATGCCTGCGAGCAAGCGCCGCGCCAGCGCGAACACCGCGCAGGCGTTGAGCGCGTGCAGCAGCACGTTGGTGCGATGAAACCCCTGCGCGTGCGCCGCGTCGAGGGACTCTCCCAGTGGCCAGAGCGCATGGTCGAGCGCGTAGGACAGCCACGTCAGCGGCTGGTAGGGCCCGGCGTGGTTGGTGGTGAAGCACCACGCGAGGTTGTCCGCTCCCAGCGCGCGAAAGTGCGGGTTTCCCAGCAGCAACGGCGCATCGTCCCAGTTGACCAGCCCCGCCTCGAGCGCCGGCGCGAAGGCCCACGACGTGGCCGCGACGAGCAGCGCGCACGCCACGAGGCTCTTGGCGGACATGGCCGAAACTCTAGCGGCGCGGCCGCGTCAGACGATGCGCGCGCGCGGGATCGGCAGGATGAAGCGCCCGCCGCGGCGCGCGTACTCGGCCTGCTGCGAGCGGATCTCGTCGGCGAAGTTCCAAGCGAGGATCAGGCAGTAGTCCGGCTGGCGCGCGAGCAACTCGCTCGTCGGCAGCACGGGAATGTGCGAGCCCGGAGCGAACAGACCGACCTTGAGCGGGCTCTTGTCGACCGTCCACGGCAGGAGCCGCGTCGTGATCCCGCAGTAGTTGAGCAGGGTGTTGCCCTTCGCGGGCGCGCCGTAGCCGCCGACGGACTTGCCTTCGGCGCGCAGCGTCTCGAGCAGCTCGAGCAGACCCTCGCGCTGCGCCCGCACGTCGCGCGCGAAGCTCCGCAGGCGCTCGGGCGCGGCGATGCCCGTCGACTTCTCTCGCGCACTCATCGCGACGACGTCCGCGGCGTGCTCGCGCACGCGCTCGACGGGCGCGGCGTACATGCGCACGGAGCCGCCGTGCACGGCCACTCGATCGACGCGCACGACGCGCAGCCCGGCCTCCTCGCACACGCGCATCAGCGAGGTCACCGAGAAGTACGAGAGGTGCTCGTGGTAGACCGTGTCGTACTCCAGACGCTCGACGAACTCGGCGAGCTCCGGCACCTCGCAGATCGCGAGGCCATCGTGGTCGAGCAACGCCTTGAAGCCGCGCAGGAAGTCGACCGGATCGTCGACGTGCGCGAGCACGTTGTTGCCGATCACCGCCTTGGCGGGACCGTGCTGCGCACGCAGCTCCGCGCCCTTCGCGGCGCCGAAGAACTCGTTGACCGTCGGCACGAGCGCGGCGCGCGCCTGCTCCGCGATGTTGGTCGCGGGCTCGACGCCGAGCACGCGCACGCCGTGCGCGAGAAAGCACTTGAGCAGCGACCCATCGTTGGAGGCGGCCTCGACCACGAGCTCCTGTGCGCCAATGCCCAGAAGCTCGACGACGGTCTTCGCGTAGCCGACGTTGTGGCGCGCGATCGTGTCCGAGGTTCCGGTGACGTACAGGTAGTTGCGGAACAGCACCTCGGGATCGATGACGTCGAGCAACTGCACCATCGAGCACGTGCGGCAGAAGTACACGTCGAGCGGAAAGCGCGGCTCCCCCGCGAACTCGGCGACCGAACGCAGGAACGAGTTCGCCAGCGCCACGTCGCCCAGCGGCAGGAACAGCTCGAGGTCGCTCCCGCCGCAAGCACGGCAGCTAGCGCGTTGGGTGTGCATCGCTCGGTTCGTGGACATGGTGGAACGGCTCAGGTTGCCGCACGGTCCCGCTCGAAGGCCAGCGCGGCCCGCAAGCCTTGGCGGATGGTGAACTCCGGTTTCCAGCCTACCGCGGATTGGAGCGCGAGGACGCTGGTCGGCGCGTGGGACATTTCTTCCGCTCGCGTCGGCAGGGCACCGAACCGCAGCCGCTCGCGCGCGAGGCCGAGCTCGTCGGCGGCGATCTCGATGAACTCGCGCACGCTCGCGAGCCGTCCGGTGGCGAGGTTGAGCGCTCGTTCCGCGACGGCGTCGTCCAACGCCCCCAGCCGCAACAGTCCGTGCGCCACCTCCGCGGCGTAGGTGAAGTCTCGTCGCTGCGCCCCCTCCGAGAGCGCAATGGGATCGCCGTTCGCTCGCGCTCGCAGCAGCGTCGGCAGGAGCCGTCCGGGATGCTCGCCGGGACCGTACACGGTGAAGAGCCGCGCCGTGAGCGCGCGGACGCCGCGTCGCCGACTCGCATCGCGCAATGCCTCGCTGCCCGCGAGCTTGGTGCGCCCGTAGAGCGTCGTCGGCCGACACGTCCATGCGTCCGCGAAGTCGCCGTCGTGCGCGCCGAACTCCAGCGCCGAGCCCGCGTGAACGAGTGCCTGTCCGCTCCAGTCGTCGCGCGGCCGCACGCTCTCCGCCAGCTCCTCCACCAGCGCCGTGTTGAGCGCCGCCGCCGACGATTCGTCGCGCTCGCTCGGATCGACGCCGTATCCGGCGAGGTTGAACACGATCGCGGGGCGCAGTTGCGCGAGCAGTCGCGCCGCCGCGCCCGCCGCCGCGAGATCGAGCGCGCGCACTTCACAACGTGCGCCATGTCGCGCGAGCGAGGCGTGCGCGGCTGCGACGTCGCGCGCCGTCGCCGTGACCTTGGCCCCCGCGTGCGCGAGCGCCGCCGCAACCCACGTGCCGATGAACCCACCACCGCCGAGCACGAGCGCGTCGACGCCGCGGTAGCTCCCAAGTGCGCTCATCGCGTGCCGCCCTGCGCTTGCGCCGCGATCTCTCGGGCGGCTTCGGGCGTCAGCGGCCCGACGAGCTGGCCTGAGCGCAGGCAATACAGCGTGCGGTTGGGCATGGCCGCGAGCAACGCATCCAGCGTGGCGACATCCCGCAACCATGCGAAGGTCGCGGTCGAACGCGGATCCTCGAAGCGATTGAGCAGCGCGGCCTGCGCGAATTCCGGGTGGCGCCGCCCTTCGACGAGCACGAGCGCGTCGCGGAGCTCGCGCAACTGCGCTGCCGCGACTTGCGACGGACGCACGCCGCGGTAGTCGCGGTACTTGTCGCAGGCCCGCCACGGCGTCCAAGTCGCGAGCGACGCGAGCACGGCGACGCCGACGAACGCCTCGGCGCGCGCGGGCGCCGCGCAGGCCTCGCTCGCGCGGCGCAGGCCGGACAGGGTGAACCACACGAGCGGCACGATCGCGAGGTACCAATAGCGCGCGCCGAAGTCCGGCCCTCCGTTGAACCAGTACAACCAGCTCGAACCGATCACCGCGAAGACGAACGTCGCCATGGCGCGGTCCGTGCGCGAGCGGCGCGCGCCGAGCAAGGCGAGCCACACGAGTGCGAGCGACCCACACGCCCAACCGAACAGCTCCGCATCGAGCGCGAACAGGTTGAACTGCGAGGTGACGAGCGCCTCGTGCGGCGAATGCCCCTCCCACGGATCGAGCCCGCCCCAGCCGAGCCCCTTGTCGGGCCCGAAGCCGAGGTCGTTCTTGCCCGGCCCGTAGACCACATCGACGTAGTGCTGGATCGGAAAGCTGCTCGCGCGCCCCGTGAGCGCGGCGTTGTAGGGCAGCGTGAGCGCGCCCACCGCGGCGGCGGCGGCGATGAACGTCCCTAGCGCGGTGACCCGCAGGCGCGCGCCGCCCCAGCCGAGCGCCCACAGCCCCGCCGCGGCGGCGACGATCAGTCCGTCGAGCGGTCGGATCAGCGCGATCACGCCGAGCGCCGCGCCGCCGACGATGCACAGCGCCACGCCTTGCGTGCGCCGCGCGCGTGCGACGGCGAGGGAGGCGAGCAAGGCGCACAGCAGCGTGAGCGCGTGCGTCATGAAGCTCATGTTCAGGAACGTGAACCACGGGCTCGTCGCGAGCAACACGGTTCCGATGCGCGCCGTGCGTCGATCGACGAGCTCGCGCAGGAACAGGTAGCCCAAGAGCACGCTCGCCGCGCCGAGCAGCGGGTTGACGAGCCAAGGAACGCCCAGCCGCACGCCGATCGAGAGCACCAGCGGCCAGCCCGGCGGAACGGGGCAGTACCACTTGCCTTGGTCGAGCAGCATCAAGTCGAGATCGAAGGCCGCCGGCACGCTCCGCGGCGCCAGCCACAGCTCTCCCACCGCGAAATAGCGCGCCTGCAGGAGGTACACGATCTCGTCGGGCACGTGCGGAGAGCGCTCGTACGCGAACACGTTGCACGCGAGCGCCAGCGCGAACGCCACACCCGCGCAGGTCCACGCAAACGCATCGAGGCGGCCCGGCTCGGGAACGCTCGCGCCGCGCCGACCGAGGACGCGCGCGAGCCAGTCTTCGAGCCGCGCGAGCGCGGCCGGTGGAAGCGACATCGCGGCGAGCGCCAAGTTGCCGAGCGCGACGAGGTGCAGCGACGTGGCGGCGGCGAACTCCAGCAGCGAGCGCTCCGCGGGCCGCGCGAGCTTCGCCGCGGCGAGCGCGAGCAACGCGACGAACGCCAGCGCGCGCCAGCCGACGAGCACGCGTCCCGCGAAGGCGCGCACCTCGCTCGCGCGCCGCCCCAGCGCGACGGCGACGCACACCGTCTGCACGAGCACCGCGAGCACGGCCGCGGCCACGCTCGCGCGCTCGCCCTCCAAGCGCAGGTGTTGGTACGTCACGGTCGGTCCGGCGACGTACAGCGAGAGCGCCGCCGCCTGTCCCGCGATCGCGAGCGCGATCCACAGGCCCGCGGCGCGCCATGCGCGCGAGAGGGCCACGACGACGATCACCGCCGCCGCGCCAAACCCCAGCCATGCCTGTCCCTCGCCCATGCCCTGCGCTCCACCCTACCGATCCGTGGTCCGCGCTTCGACGAGCGAAGTGCTCGATCGACCCAAGCGGCGCGCTCGTTCCCGTCCCGAGCAGACTCGCCCGCGCGGCGATCCGCGGCGCGTGCCAGAACTTGCGCGCACGCGCCAGAGTCGGTCGATAGGATCCGCCGACCGCCATGCGTTGGCTCGCCTCGGTCAAGGTCCGGCTATTTCTCGTGTGCTGGATCATCTACAGCACGTTTTTCGCGACGAACGTCGTGCGCGAGCACTATCCGGCCTTCGCGCTCATCGAGCGCGGCGACTGGATCTGCGATCGCTACGAGGGCTTCCACGCGGACCTGTTCCGGCACGTCGACGGCCACGTCTACACCGGCAACAACGTCATGGGCTCGCTGCTCGCCGTGCCGCCGCTCCTCGCCTTCGATCCGCTGCTCGACGCGCTCGAGGAGCACTCGCAAGCACAGCTCGCGGCGTCGGGCGGGGCCGTCGACGCCACCTACGACACGAAATACCCGCTGCGACAGGCGCTCTTTCGCCGCGTCAAGCAGGCCGGACTCGACTTGCGCTTCGGCGCGGCGACCGCGGTCACGTCCGCATTCTTGATGGCACCGCTGTGCGCGGGACTCGTCGTGCTCGTTTTTTCGACGCTGCTCGCCCGTGGCATCGCGCGCGAGCGCGCGACGTGGCTCGCATTCCTGTTCGCCTTCGCGACGCCGGTCTTCTATCGCTCGGCGCACCTCAATCACAACGTGTTCCTGATGCTGGCGCTGTTCGGAGCGTTCCTGCTCTTGTGGCCGCGGCCCGGCGCGAGCGAGCGACTCTCGACGGCGCGCCGCGCGTGGGCTGGCTTCCTGTGCGGCATGGCGATTTCGCTCGACTACGCCGGCGTGGTGCCCGCCGGAATGCTCGCGCTCTACTTCGTCGTGACGCGCGCGCGCGGCGAGGGCCTCGCCACGGCGCTGCGCGAGTGTGTGAGCGCCGTGCTGGCCGCGCTGCCGCCGATCTTGTTCCTGCTCGGCACGCAGTGGGCCATGTACGGCGATCCATTCACGCCGGGCCAGATGGTGATGCCGCGGCAGAACGAATATGTCGACACGGGCGCGCGCGGAATCATGTTTCCGAGCGGCGAGGTGTTCCTGAAGAACCTCGTGAGCCCGAGCTGGGGGCTGCTGCCGTTCGCGCCGCTGCTCGCATTCGCATTCCTGCCCGGGCGCGGTCTGCGCGAACACGAGCGCGTGCTGCCGCGCCGCGAGCGCGCGTGGGTCTGGGCGTTCGCGCTCGCCTTCAGCCTGTTCTGCGCGATGAACGTCTACTCGCTGCTGCAATTCAACACGGGTTTTCGCTACCTGCTGCCCGTCGTGCCGTTCTTGTTCCTGCTCGCCGCCGACGCGCTCGCGCGCCTCGAGCGCCGCTGGCTCGCGGCCTTGAGCGTCGCGGTGGTGCTGCACGCCGCCGTGCTCTCGATGACGCGCGAAGTGAGCGACGCGGAGAATGACCTGCGACACCTCGCCGTGGCGCTCGACACGCCCGCGGTCGCACTCGACGGCTACTGGGAAGTTCTGCTCACGCGCTCGCCGGTCCCGGCGTCGTTCGTGCGCATCGTGAACGAAGGACCGCAGTTGCCGTGGCTGACGGTGCTGCGCCAGACGAGCCCGCGCGCGCCGTGGCTCGGAAGTCCTTTCCTGGCGCTGGGCATCATCGCGACCGTCGTCGCGTTCTGCCTCGCCGTGTGGCGAATTGGTTGCGCATTCGAACGACGCGCGGATGCCGCGGTGTAGACTCGAGGCTGGCTCGCTTCCCATGTCAGCGCATCCGCCCAAGGTCCGCCTCGTCATTCCCTGCCTGAACGAGGTTCGGCAGCTCGAGTGGTCGGTCGAGAGTTGCCGCAAGTTCCTGCGCGAGAGCTTCCCCTACCGCTGGGAAGTGTTCGTCGCGGACAACGGCTCGAACGACGGCACGGCGGAGCTGGCGGCGCGGCTGGCGGAGAAATATCCCGGCGAAGTCGGCTATTTCACGCTTCGCCAGCGCGGGCGCGGGCGCGCGCTGCGCAAGGCGTGGCTGGAGTGCGACGCGGACATCGTCGCCTACACCGATGTCGATCTCTCGACCGAGCTCGAGGCGCTCACCGTGCTCTGCCGCGCGATCCACGAGCAGGGCTTCGACCTCGGCACGGGCTCGCGGCTGCTCCCAGAATCGCGCATCGAGCGCGGCCTGAAGCGCGAAGTGATCAGCCGCTGCTACAACTTGTTCGTCAAGCTCGTGCTCGGCACGCACTTCTCCGACGCCCAGTGCGGTTTCAAGGCTGCCTCGCGCCGCGCGGTCGCCGCGCTCGTGCCACAGGTCGCGGATCAAGGCTGGTTCTTCGACACCGAGCTGCTCACGCTCGGCGAGAAGCAGGGTTTCCGCATCGCCGACATCCCCGTGCGCTGGGTCGACGACGACGACAGCCGCGTCAAGATCGTCAGCACCGCGTGGGAAGACATCCAGGGCGTCTTGCGCCTGCGCAAGCTGCTGTGGCGCGGCGGCCCCGGCCCCGGCCCCGGCCCTGTCTCTGGCTCTGGCTCTGGCCCAGACTCTGGCCCAGATCCGGGCCCGCGCGCCTAGCGCGCCACGCGAGCGGCAGCGCGTCGATCGATGGTCCGCGCGCGCGTAAAAGTTGGACTCGTCACGTGCCCGCGGTCCGTCTTTCTGCGAAGCTCCGCGCTCGCCTTCCGTCGGATTCGCCCCCACTGCCGCGGTGCCTCGCCCATGTCCACGACATCCGCCCCCGTTGCCTCCTCCGACCTCGCCCGCACCGAGGAGTACATCCGCCGCGTGCGCGAGCGCGTCGGCACCGTCGTCGTCGGCCAAGACGTGGTCGTCGAGCGCCTGCTGATCGCGCTGTTCTCCGGCGGTCACCTGCTCCTGCAAGGCGTCCCGGGACTGGCCAAGACGCTGCTCGTCTCGACGCTCTCGAAGTCGATCGATCTGGGCTTCGCACGCGTGCAGTTCACGATCGACCTCCTGCCGTCGGACATCCTCGGCAGCGAAGTGCTCGACCAGCGCACGAACGAGTTCCGCGTGCGCAAGGGACCGGTCTTCACCAACCTGCTGCTCGCCGACGAGATCAACCGCGCCGCGCCGAAGGTGCAGGGCGCGCTGCTCGAAGCGATGCAGGAGCGCAAGGTCACGATCGGAACGGAGACGTTCCGCCTGCCCGCGCCGTTCCTCGTGATCGCGACGCAGAACCCCGTCGAGCAGGCCGGCACGTTCGAGCTCCCCGAGGCGCAGCTCGACCGCTTCATGCTGGTGCACCGCCTCGACTACCCGTCGGCGGACGAGGAGCGCGAGGTGCTGCGGCGCAACGCGTCGCTCGGCATCCAGCGGCAGGACAAGGGCGCGATCGTGCAGACGGAATTCGACGTGCTCGACTCGCGACCGGTCGGCTCGGTGAGCGAGATCGTCGCGGCGATGGAGGCGGTGAGTTCGATCCACGTCAGCGACACCTTCGTCGATCACGTCGTCGAGATCGTGCACCGCACGCGCGCGCATCCCGACGTCGAGCTCGGCTGCAGCCCGCGCGCGGGCATCTCGCTCATCAAGGCCTCGCGGGCGCGCGCCCTGATGCACGGCCGCTCGTACGTGATCCCCGAGGACTTGTACGCGCTCGCCGAGGACGCGCTGTTGCACCGCATGCGCCTCAAGTACGGCTCGATCGCCGAAGGGAAGACCGGTCGCCACGTGCTCGACGAGATCCTGCGCTCGATGGGCGGCGAGGCGCGCGCGTGATGAGCGCGGGGGCGAAGGTCGATCCGGCGCTGCGCGCGCAGGAAGGCTACGTCGAGGAGCTCGCGACACTCGATGCGAGGCAATTCGCCATCGCGATTCGCAAGCTCGCGGACAGCCTGTCCTACGGCATCGACAAATCGCCGTACTTGGGCAGCGGCACCGAATACGTGCAGTCGCGGCCCTACCAATGGGGCGATTCGATCCGCTCGATCGACTGGCGCGTCACGGCGCGCACGCGCAAGCCGTACGTCAAGGAGTACGAGGCGCCCAAGAGCACGCCCTGCTATCTGTTCCTCGACACGTCGGCCTCGATGACGATCGCATCGGGGCGCGCGAGCAAGTACGAGCTCGCGCTGTACATCGCGGGCGGGCTCGCGCTCGCGTGCCTCGATCGCGTCAGCCCCGTCGGGGTGATCGGCGCGGGCGAGCGCACGATGCGCGTCGAGCCGAGCCTGTCGCGAGCGAGGGTGATGCAATGGCTGCAAGAGCTGCGCAGGCATCGCTTCGACGAGCGCACGACGCTCGCGAAGCGTCTGCGCGAAGTGCTGCCGACGCTCGGCCAGCGCTCGCTGCTGATCGTGCTCTCCGACCTGCACGACGAAGGCGCGCTCAAGACGCTGCAACTCGCCGGTCACGCGCACGACTGCGTCGCGCTCAAGCTCGTCGACGCGGCGGAGTCGGGCCTGCGCGGCGCCGGATTCCTGCGAGCGCGCGAGGCTGAGACGGGCCGCGAATTCGTCACCACCGGCCGCGCCGCGTGGAGCGATCCGCGCGAGATCGCGAGCGCGCTCGTGCGCTCGGGCGTCGACTGTCTCACGCTGCGCACGGGTGAACCGTGCGCGGCGCAACTGCGCGGGATGTTCAAGAGCCGCGGCGGTGTCGCGCGAGGCACGCGATGAGCCTCACGATGCACCTGCGCGTCGCGGCGTGCGCCCTCGTGCTCGCAGGGCCGAGTTCCGCCGCATCACCCTCGCTCGCGCACGGCGGTTCGGCGCAGTGGCGTGGACCGCAGGGCGATGCGCCACCGCCGCGCTCACCCTCGGGAAACGCGCCCTCGGTCGGGATGCCCGCGCGCTGGAACGACGTGGTGCTGAGCGGCTCGGAGCTCGTCGCCGTGTCCGCGGATCGCAGCGCCCCGCTCGCGCTGCGCATCGTCGCGGCGCGAGCGCACGGCGACGCGTTCCGCTACGACTTCGAGTACTGGGGGCTCGAGCCGGGTGCGCACGACCTGCGCACGTTGCTGCAACGCCGCGATGGCTCGTCGTGCGCGGAGCTGCCCGAGCTGCGCGTCGAGATCCAGAGCGTGCTCGCGACGCACGGTGCGGCCCTGCCGAACGCGCCGCGCCCGTCCGAGCTGCCGAGCCTCGGCGGCTACGACACGCTGCTCGTCACCGGCGCGGTCGTGTGGGTCGCGGGGCTCGTCGCGCTGCTCGTCGCGGGCCGCCGACGCCGCGCGGCCGAACTCGCGTCGGCGCCCCGCGTGCGCTCGCTCGCGGAGCGACTGCAGCCGCTGGTCGAGCGCGCGCTGCGCGGAGAACTCGCGCGCGAGGAGCGTGCGCAGCTCGAACTGTCGCTGGTCGCGCTGTGGCGCCGCCGACTCGGACTCGAGGCGGCGCGCCCCGCCGACGTGCTCGTGCAATTGCGCGCACACCCCGAAGCGGGCCCGCTCTTGTGCAAGCTCGAAGAGTGGCTCCACCGTCCCGACGCACGCGGAGCGGCCGAGATTCCCGCCCTGCTCGCGCCTTACCGAGGCCTGCGAGAAGACGAGCTCGACGCCCCCGGAGGCGTTCGCTGATGGAGGCGCTCGCGTCGTTCCGCCACCCGTGGGTGCTGCTGGCGCTCGTGATCCCCGCGGCGGCGTGCCTGTGGGCGTGGCAGGGACGCGCCCGCGCGCTCGCGCTGCCGTTCGACCATGTGCACGGGGCGCGCGACTCGCGCCTGCGCTTCCTGCTGCGCGCCGCGGAATGCCTGCCCGCGCTCGTGCTCGCGGGCGCGCTGTTCGTGCTCGCGGGCCCGCAGTCGTGGGCCGAGCCGCGCTCGAAGCGCGCGCTGACGAACATCCAGTTTTGCGTCGACGTCTCGGGCAGCATGATGGCACCGTTCGGTCAGGGGGACCGCTACGACGCGGCCATGCGCTCGATCAACTCGTTCGTCGATCGCCGCGACGGCGACGCGTTCGGACTGACCTTCTTCGGCAACAACGTGCTGCACTGGGTGCCGCTCACCAACGACATCTCGGCCTTTCGCTGCGCGCCGCCGTTCATGCACCCGCGCAACCTGCCAAGCTGGTTTGGCGGAACGGAGATCGGCAAGGCGCTGCGCGCGTGCCGCAAGGTGCTGGCCGAGCGCCCCGACGGCGATCGCATGATCGTGCTCGTGAGCGACGGCTTCAGCTCGGATCTCTCGGGCGGCGCCGACGAGGAGATCGCGCGCGAGATGCGCGCCGAGGGCATCAGCGTGTACACCGTGCACATCGCGGAGGGCGCGATTCCCGAGGAAGTCGTGCGCATCGCGACGCTGACCGGCGGCGAGGCGTTCAAGCCCGAGGACGAAGGCGGACTCGACTCGATCTTCGCGCGCATCGACGCGATGGCGAGGGCGAAGCTCGAGAAGAGTCAGGCCGAGGCCTCCGACGACTACGTGCCGTGGTGCCTCGCGGGCCTCGGCGCGCTGCTCGCGCTCGTGCTCGCGAGCTTCGGACTGAGGTACACGCCATGGTGACGCTCGAGCACCTCGGCGAGTCGGCGGCGCTAGGGTGCGCGGCGGTGGTGCTCGTGCTCGCCGCGCTCGCCGAGTGGCTGCACGCGCGGCGCGTCGCGCGCGTGGCGCGGCTCGCCTTCGGCCCGCTGGAGCGACCGTCCGTCTGGGCGCTGCCAGCGCCGTGGCTGCGCGCGCTCGCCGCGGCGGCCGTGGCGTGGGGAATGGCGACCCTGTGCGTGCTCCCGCCCCGCGCGCACTCCGTCGATGCCGCGCTCGCGCCCCGCATCGAGGATCCGCGCCACGTGCTGATGGTGCTCGACGTCAGCCCGAGCATGCGCCTCGTCGACGCCGGCAAGGACGGCAAGCAGAGCCGCATGCAGCGCGCTCGCGACGTGATGGAGTCGTTCTTCGACCGCGTGCCCTTCGCGCAGACGCGCGTGAGCGTGATCGCCGTGTATTCCGGCGCCAAGCCGGTCGTGATCGACACGAGCGACTTCGAGGTCGTGCGCAACATCCTTGGCGACTTGCCGATGCACCACGCCTTCAAGGCGGGCAAGACCGAGCTCTTCGCGGGCCTCGAAGAAGCGGCCAAGGTCGCCAAGGACTGGAACCCGCGCTCGACCACGCTGGTGGTCGTGAGCGACGGCGACACGGTGCCCGCGACGGGGATGCCGCGCATGCCCGCCTCGATCTACCGCACGCTGGTCGTCGGCGTCGGCGATCCGCAGACGGGACGCTTCATCGACGGTCGGCACTCGCGCCAAGACGTGGCGACGCTCAAGCAGATTGCCGCGCGCCTCGGCGGCGTGTTCCACAACGCCAACGAGCTCCAAATCTCGTCGCTGGCGATTCAGGAGTCCTTCGACATAGACGAGGAGGGAGTGTTCGAGCGGCTCACGCGGCGCGAGTACGCCCTGATCGCGCTCGGGCTGGGCGCGGCGCTGCTGGCCCTGCTGCCGCTGGCCCTGCAACTCGCGGGAACCCGCTGGCGGCCGGGCGCACGGGCGCGCGGCGCAACTGGGATCGGCGCAACTGGGATCGGCGCAACTGGGATCGGCGCAACTGGGATCGGCGGGGCTGGGATGGGCAGGGCTGGGAGCGGGCCGGCGAGAAAAAAGGCACGCGCCCCGACCGCTCCGGCTGGGATAGCATGAAAGCGCGCGCCACATCGGCTCGCGGGAGGTTCGAGTTCCTATGAGAAAGCTCCTGATCTTCGCTTGGCTGCTGCTGCCCGTCGGGGCCGCGGCCTACCACTACGGACCCGGCCAAGAGCGCTTGCGCGAGGACGCGGCGGCCGAGCAGGTCGCGCTCGCCCGAGCGCACGTGCACCAAGCGTGCGAAGTGGCGGCCAAGGAAGGCGATGCCGCCGCGCGCGGACTGTGGTCCGAGGCCGAGCGCACGCTGTCCGAGGCGATCGAGGCGTTGCCCGCGGAGCATGTCGGCGAGCTGCGACGCCTGCGACTCGAGCGCGCCAAGGCGCGCATGTTCATCTCGAAGCTGCCCGACGCGCGAAGCGAGCTCGAGAGCCTGCTCGGTGAGCTGGAAGCCGACGCGGGCGCGGATTCCGCGCTGGTGCTCGACACGCGCGACGCGCTCGCCAACGCGCAGTACTACACCACGTGGCTGTTGCGTCTCGAAGGCGCGGCACCCGAGGAGTGGGAGCGCGAGATCGACGCGTCGCGCCAGAACTACAAGCTCGTGGCCGAGACGCTGGCCGCGCGCAACGACGCCGACGGCGCGGCGCGGGCGCAGGAGAGCCTCGAGTCCTCCATTCGCCTCGCGCGCATGGACATCAAGGACCTGCAGGGACTCCCGCTGCCCTCGCAGTGAAAGGGCTGTGGTTCGGGCCGCGGTCGCGGCTCCAAGAGCAAGAACAAGGGACGGCCTTCTTCCGACGCGCGCGGTGCGAGCTCCGGCCCGCCGCCGGACGGCGGCGGTTCCTAGGTGTTTCTTCCGCGCGGCCCGCACTGGCGGGCCGCGCACGACTCGTCCGTTCGTCGCTTCGTGTTCGCACGCGCACTCGCGCGCGCAGCGCCGCCACCCGCGCGGCCTTGGATGGAGAAGAGGATGCAGTTTCGACTCGTGGCGCGCGCCTTCGCGGCGGCGTTCCTGTGTGTTTCCGCGGCAGGTGCCCAGCAGGTGATCGACCTCGACGCGCTGGGCTACGCGGACGTCGAAGAAGGCGGCTTCGCGGAATTCGCGCCGGACGATGAACCCGCGGCGGAAGTCGAAGAGAGCGCTGCTCCCAAGCCCGAGAAGGTGGGCCCGCGCACTCAGAAGCTGCGGCAGCTCTCCTACGACCGGCGCCCATCGGCGATCCTCGCGGCGTGGGCCAAGGCGCGCGAGAGCGACGCCGAAACTTCGCTGGAGGACGGCGAGGTCAAGACCTCCGCGCTCGGAAGCGAGCTCGAGGAAGGCGCGCTCGGCGGCGCGATCGTGCTCTCATCGGGCCCGACGGGCACGGTCGTGCGATCGCGTGGAACCGCCACGGTGGTGGTGAGCGGCGTGAGCGCGGTCAGTCCGCTGCCGCTGGCGCCGGCGTCGGCGTCGGCGTCGGGCAGCGCGAGCATCGCGGCGACGTCGACGACGCCCGCGGTGGCCGTCACCGCAGCGCCGCTGAGCGCGCCCGCGACCGAACCCGCTGCGACCGATGCCGGCGCGGTCGATTCGGGCGCGGTCGATTCGGGCGCGGTCGATTCGGGCGCGGGGGAGTCCGGCACTGGGGAGTCCGGCGCGGTCGAGTCCGCGGAAGACGCACCGGCGGCCAAGGCGGCCAAGGCCAAGGCAGAGAGCGCGCGCCGCGCCGCCGAGAAGAAGGCGATCGACGCGGAGCTCAAGCAATTCCAACGCGACGTCACGTTGGGCCAGTGGACCTCCGTGAAGGATGCGCTCGCGCGCTGGCAGGAGGACGAGCGCAAGGCGGGCTACGAGCAACTGCTCAAGTCGCTGCAGGAAGGACCGCGCGAGCGCGCGCAGGTGCATCCGCAGGGACAACAATACATCGAAAAGAACCAGTTCTCGCCCGCCGACGTGCTCGGACTCGCGGCCGCGTGCCCGCACAAGCTCTCAGACACGGAGCTCACCGGGCTCGGCGCGTTGCTCGCGCAGGCACTCGAACAGGGCCACCAGATCTCGAGCTTCGTGGCGCTGGTGAGCGCGCGCATCGACGAGGCGGGCTTCGCCGTCGATCGCCGACAAATGGCCCGCATCCTCGTCGGCGCGGGACGTCCCGAGGAAATCGAGCCCTTCGTGCCGACGCTGGACGAAGCACTCGAACGCGGCGATCGCGAAGGGCTCAATCTGATTTCGCGCCTGTGCTTGGCACGGCACGCGAAGGATGCGAGCACGACGTGGCTCGAGCGTGCGTGGGACGCGACGCAGGCGGTGCTGGCGGTCGGGGACGTCAGCGAAAACGCGAAGCGAGAGGCCATCACGCGCGCGGTCGAGCTCGCGCCGAAGCTGCGGGCCGAGCTGGGCGCCGCGTGGCTCGACGAGAGCTTCACGGCGCGCCCCGAGCGCGGCATGGAGATCCTCGCCGCGATCGGCTCGAGTGCTTCGAAGGCTCTGTCGATGGCCCCCACCGACGCCGATCGCCGCGAACGACTGCTCGAACTGCAGTCGACGGCCGCCGCCGCGCTGCTGCGTGCGGCGCCGGAGCTCGCGACCAGTTGGCAACCGCAGCTCTCGCTGCTCGCCTCCAACTGGCTGCGCGAGGCACTGCACAGCTACTCGAGCGACACCTCGACGTCGCTCGGGCCCCAGATGCGCCGCGACATGTACGGCAACTTCTTCTACTTCGACATGGACGACGAGGAGCGCGTCTGGAACTCTCGCGGCGGCGCCGCCGCGATCAAGACCGGCAAGGTGCTCGCCGCGCGCCCGAGCGATGCGTGGGTCGAGCTCGTCGAGCCGACGCTGCGTCCACGCCTGCGCATGGCCTACGCGCAGCTGTTCCTCAAGGTCGGCGAAGAGGCGGACGCCTTCCCCTACATCGAGGCGCTCGCGCGGACGGATTCGATCCCGGCCAAGTCGCTCGTCGACGAGTTCCTGCGCGTGTGGGCGCGCAAGCACGACCCCAACCAGTCGCAGAGCCGCTCGAATCCCTACATCTACATGTACGGCTTCGACGAACGCGCCAATGCGATCCCGCTCACGCGCTCGAAGCAGGAACGCGCGCTCTCCGAGCTCTCGGAGTGGGTCGGCCGCCTGCGCGCGCTCGACGTCGAGGTCGACCAGAAGCTCGTGGCCGCGGCCTTCCGCGCCGCGCACAGCCAAGCCGAGCTCTACCGCCTCGAGACGCTCGAACGCATCTTCGGCTCGGTCGATGCCCTCGATCCGGAGACGCTCTCGGAACTCGTCGGCGCGATGCGCGCGAATCTCGTCAGTGTGTGGCGCGACCCGGCGCTGCAGAAGGACAAGAACACCAAGCGCAAGCAGCAGGACATCGAGCAGGAAGTGCTGCGCGGCTATGGGCTCGCGCGAACGACGCTCGAGCGCGCGCTCGCGAAGCACGCCGACGCATGGCAACTGTGGAGCGTGCTCGGCGCGCTCGAGCACGACGAGAATCAGTTCCGCTACGAGCTCAAGAAGGATGCGGAGTACTCCTCGCGCCGCGGTCAGGCCTTCGAGACCTTCGCGCGCGCGGCGGAGCTCTATGCCCGTTCGCGCGCGACCGCCGAGCCGTCGAAGGACACCACGCGCCTGCACGAGACGTGGTTCTACGCGGCGCTCGGCGCGAGCGACCTCAATCGCATCGACGCCAAGACGCAGCTCGCGACGGCACAGATCGCGCGCATCAAGGCCGCGCTCGAGGCGCTGCCGCCCGAGCGCGTCGCGCGCCACATCGAGATGTTCGGAAACTCGCTCACGACGCGCATCGGCAGTTGCAGTCCGGCCGTGAAGTCGCGCTACGTGCGCCAAGGCCTCGCCATCACCGGCGAGACCAAGATCACGCGCGAGCTGCAGCAGCTCGCGAGCTACTACGGCGATCTGGTGACCGAGATCCGACTCGTCGCCGAGGTCGACGGGCCAACCGAAGTCGGTCACCGCACGCCGTTCGGGTTGCGCGTCGACCTGCGCCACACGGTCGAGATCGAGCGCGAGTCCGGCGGCTTCGGCAAGTACCTGCAGAACCAGAACAGCGTCAATTACGCGTGGAACTACGGTCGTCCGCTCGAGGACTACCGCGACAAGTTCGAGGAGGGCGTGCGCGAGCGACTCAAGGAGCGCTTCGACGTGCTCTCGGTCACGTTCAACCAGCCCGAAGCTCGCTCGCAGCCCGACGCTCGGGACGGCTGGCGCGTGACGCCCTACGCCTACCTGCTGCTGCAACCGCGCGGTCCCGAGGTGGATCGCATTCCGCCTCTGTCACTCGACCTCGACTTCCTCGACACCAGCGGCTACTGCGTGCTGCCGATCGAGTCTGGCGAGCTGCTGATCGACGCGCGTGCGGAGCGCGGTGCGACCCGTCCGTTCGAGCGTCTCGCGCTGGTCCAGACGCTCGATGAGCGCCAGGCGAAGTCCGGCAAGCTCGTGCTCGAGATCAAGGCCACGGCGTCGGGTCTCGTGCCGACGCTCGACGAACTCGTGACGCTCGCGCCCGAGGGCTTCGACATCGCTTCGAAGGACGAGCGCCCCGTCTCGCTCTCCAAGTTCGACGACGACGGCCACAGCGTGTTGTCGGAGCGGCTGTGGACCATCGTGTTCGCGGGCCGCGAAGGTCTCTCGCGCCTGCCCGAGGAGTTCGCGTTCGCCGCTCCGAAGGTCGAGACGGCTTCCAACGAGCACTTCCGCTACGTCGACGCCGATCTCGCCGCCGTCGGACCGGTCGTCGAGCTCGAGTTCGACTATGGCGAGAAGAGCGCGCGCTGGCCGTGGTGGCTCGGCGGCGCTGCGGCGATCGGTGCGCTGGCTTGGCTCGTGCGACGCGCGCGAAGGACGGCCGCGGCACCCGCGGTGGCGACGCGCGCGATCCCCGAGCCGCTCACCCCGTTCACTGCGCTGGGATTCCTGCGCGAGGTGCACGAGGACGGTGGACTCACCCAAGCGCACCAGCGCGAGCTCTGGGCGGAAATCGCGCAGCTCGAGCAGGAGTACTTCGGCAGCGCGAGCTCCTCCGAGCGCCGCGATCTCGAGGTCGTTGCGCGCAAGTGGGCCGCGGCCGCGCGCTGACACGCGGCTGGGCCGAGAACGCGAGTGTCTCTCGAGTTGGCTCTCGAGGTGGCTCTCGAGGTGGCTCTCGAGAAGGCGCGCGAGCGCGCCCTCGCCGCGCCCTCAGGCCGGTCGCAGCATGCGGCGCAGCGCGTGCGAGAGCGTCTCTAGGCTGAACGGCTTGTAAATCTGGGCGGTGAAGCGCAGCTGGGAGAACGTCTGCGGGTCGGCTTTCTCCGCGTAGCCGCTGGCGAGCACGATCGGCAAGTCCGGGCGTCGACGGCGGATCTCGCGCGCGAGCTCGATGCCGTCCATCACCGGCATGTGCAGGTCGGTGATCACTCCGGCGATCGGATTCGAAGCATCGTCCAGGATCTCGAGTGCGCCGCGACCGTCCTGCGCCGTGCGGACTCGCAGGCCGAGCGCGGTCAAGATCTGGCGGAAAACGTCGCGCACCGCGGGCTCGTCATCGACCACGAGAATCAGCTCGCCGGCGCCGCGGAACCCCTCGGACGTGCGCGGAACGGGCACTTCCGCTGCGTGTTCGGGCTCATGGTGCGCGGGCAGGAGCACCGTGAACGCCGAGCCCTTGCCGAGCTCCGACTGCACGCGCATGAAACCGCCGTGGCTGCGCACGATGCCGACCGCCGTCGAGAGGCCCAGTCCCGTGCCGAGATCGACGCTCTTGGTGCTGAAGAACGGCTCGAAGATGCGCTCGGCGAGCTCCGGCGGTATCCCGTGCCCAGAGTCCTCCACGCGGAACTGTAGGTACTCGCCCGGGACGCCATCGCCGTCCTGTCGCACCTCGGCGGCCGTCAGCATGCGGCGCAGCACCGAGACGCGCAGCTCGCCATCGTTGGCCATCGCGTCGCGCGCGTTCACGCACAGGTTCAGCAGCACCTGATGGAGCTGCGTCGCGTCCCCGAGGATCGGCGGCAGGCCCGGATCGACCTCGAAGCTCGCGCGGATGTTCTTCGGGAAGGTGCTGCGGACGATGCGCTCGATCTCGGCCACCACGAACTGAGGCCGCAGCGGCACGCGCTTGCCATCGACGCCCTTGGCGAAGGTGAGCAGTTGCTGGACCATCGAAGCACCGCGGCGAGCGCTCGACTCCATCACGTCGATCAGATCGCGCGACTCGGGGTGGCGGTCGCGAATCAAGCCGCAAGCCAGCAAGATCGGCGCGAGTGCGTTGTTGATGTCGTGAGCGACGCCGCCCGCGAGCGTTCCGATGCTCTCGAGCCGCTGGGCGCGCAGGCTGCGGCGCTGGGCCTCGCGATGTTCGGTGATGTCCTGCCCCAGGCCCACCACGCCGATCACCTGGCCGTCGCGGTCGCGGCGAGTGCTGGTGCTGAGCAAGAAGAGCAGCGCGCGGCCGTCCTTCGAGACGACCGGCACCTCGACGTTGGCGCTCTCGATGCCGTGCCGCGCGGCGTCGAAGACGTCGCGCATCGCACGGCGCTGGCCCGGCGGCACGAGCTCGACGAACGAACGGCCGAGCACTTCCGCGCGTGAGAACCCGGTCAGGCGCTCGGTCGCGGCGTTCCATTCGTTGATGCGGCCGTGCATGTCCTCGCCGAGGATCGGCGCGTTGGCCGACTCGATCAGGTGGCGCAGGTCGCGCGCGAGCGCCTCGGCGGCGGCCTCCGCCATGCGACGGTCGTGAATGTCGACACACGCGCCGACGATTTCGATCGGATTGTCCTCCGCGTCCCGCATCAACATGTAGTCGTCGCGCAGCCAGCGATACTCGCCGTTGGGGAAGCGGAAGCGGTACTCGAACGAAGCGCTGCCCTGCGTGGCCACGCGGCCCAAGATGAGATAGGCGCGAGCTGCGTCGTCCGGATGCAGGTGCTCGCGCCAGAAGTGCGGGTACGCGAGGTACTCGGACGCGGGATAGCCGAGCTGCGTCTCGATGTTCGGGCTGACGAACGTGCTGCGGAAGTCGCCGGCGGGCTCGCAGGAGAAGATCACGGCCGGCACCGCCGTCATCAGGTATCGCAGGCGCTCCTCGGCCGAGGCGAGCTTGCGGGCGCGTTCCTCGACGCGCAACTCGAGCTCGGCGTTGAGGCGCTGGAGCTCGGCTTCCGCGCGCACGCGCCGATCATTCTCGAGGAAAATCAGCAGGATCGCGGCCACGGCGAGGCCGAATTCCTCCTCGTCTTTGGTCCAGCGGCGCGCCTTCCCGATGTGCTCGCAGCACAAGACGCCGGCCACCGTCGCACCGATGTGCAGCGGCATGTCGATCATCGACGCGATGCCGAGCGGGCGCAGGTAGCCGTCGGCGAAGCTGCGCGTGGCGGGGTGCACGATCGCATCGTCGGCGCGCACGGGCACCAACGCTTCGAGTGCCTCGAAGTAGGCGCGGTGATCGGTGCGGAAGAGGTCCGTCGCCGTTCGACCGAGCGAGCGCCCATCCGACCACAGCTGCTCGCAGGTGATGCGCGCGTGACTCTCGTCGAAGAGCCAGACGCTGGCGCGCGCGACGCCGAGCGCCGTCGCAACCTGCTGCGTCACCAGCGCGAGGAACTCGCCGCGGTCTGCGGCGCTGTTGGCGCGCAAGATCGAGAGCACCGAATGGAAGAGCTTGCGCTGCTCGCGCAGCCGCACGAGGGATGGCGAGCCGCGCATGTCCGGGATCTGCTCGCGGAACACTCCGCGCGTCACCAGCGGCACGCCGTTCTCGAACTGGACGTTGACCTTGCCCTCGAGGTGCACCGGCTCGCCGGACTTGGTCTCGAAGATCACCTCCATCAGGCCGACGTCCTCGCCGCCGATCAGCCGCTGCATGTAGTGCATGCAGTGTTCGCGACTCTCGGGATGGACGATCTCGAAGATGTTCCGCCCGGCGACCTCCTCGAACGTGTAGCCCAGCCGCTCGAGCCAAGGTCGATTGACAAACCGGATCGAGCCGTCGGGGAGGACGCTCTGGACGAAGTCACTCACCCCGTCGAACAGGTCGCGCAGCGCCCGCTGGTCGAGCTCGGGCACTTGGGGGCGGGTCGGGTGAGCGCTCACGAGGGTGCACCATTGTAGCCCCAGCCTCCGGACGTGGCTCCGGGACCCCGGCGGGTGGTGCTAGCATCGCCGTGGATGGCCCCGTCCCCCTACGCCCGCGCCGCGGTCAGCGTCGCCTTCGCGGCGATGCTCGTGTCCGTTTGGCGGCTCGGGCGCGGCGAAGGTCCGGTGACCGCCGAGCAGGGCTTCCGCCTGCGCGAGCGCGCCGCCGAGCTCGGCATCCGCTTCCGCCACCGCGAGACGACGCTCGACCCCAAGCTCGACAACGTCGCGCCGCACGTCTCCGGCATGGGCGCCGCCGTCTCGCTCGTCGACTTCGACAACGACGGCTGGACCGATCTGTACGCCACGTCGAGCCGCTTCGACACGCCCAACGCGCTGTACCGCAACGAGCGCGGCAGCTTCCGCGACGTCGCCGCGGAGGCGGGTCTCGCCAACGTCAACCGCGAGGGCGAAGGCGTGTCGATGGGCTCGATCTGGGCCGACTACGACGGCGACGGCTTCGAGGACATGTTCCTCTACAAGTGGGGCCGCCAGCAGCTCTTCCGCAACCGCGGCGACGGCACCTTCGAGGACGCGAGCGCGCGTGCCGGTGTGAATCGCTGGATGAACTCGAACAGCGCCTGCTGGCTCGACTACGACCGCGACGGGTTCGTCGATCTGTACGTGGCGGGCTATTTCCGCGACGACGTCGACATGTGGCACCTCTCCTCGACGCGCATCATGCAGGAGAGCTTCGAGTTCGCGCATAACGGCGGGCACAACGTGCTGTGGCGCAACCGCGGCGACGGCACGTTCGAGGATGTCACCGCTCGCACCGGCTGCGACAGCACGCGCTGGACGCTCGCGGTCGCCTCCGCGGACATGGACGGCGACGGGTTCGCGGACCTGTACCTCGCCAACGACTACGGACCCGAGGAGCTCTTTCGCAACGTGCTCGGTCAGCGCTTCGAGCGCGTGAGCGGCGCCGGACTCGAGGAGTCTTCGAAGAGCGGCATGAGCGTGACGCTCGGCGACTTCGAAAACGACGGCACGTTCGGCGTGTACGTCACCAACATCTCGAATCCCGGCCACCTCTTCCAAGGCAACAACCTGCGCCGCAACCGACTCGCGCGCAACGGCAAGCTCTACAACATCGCCGACGCCTCGAGCAGCGCTTCGCGAGCGATCGTGGACTGCGGCTGGGCCTGGGGCGCCCAGTTCGGCGACCTCGACAACGACGGGCGACTCGATCTGTTCGTCACCAACGGCTTCGTTTCGAGCTCGAAGGAACGCGACTACTGGTACGGCATGAGCAAGGTCGCCGGCGGCGCGAGCGAGATCTTCGAGGACTCGGCCTTCTGGGAGCCCATGGGCGACGCGAGCCTCTCGGGCTTCGAGCAGAGCCGCGTGCTCCGCAACCTCGGCAACGGTCAGTTCCGCGACGTGGCGACCGCGATCGGCGTGACGGATCTGGAGGACGGGCGCGCGGTCGCCTTTGGTGACTTGACGAACCGCGGCGTGCTCGACGCCATCGTCGCGAACCAGAAGGGACCGCTGCAGGTCTACGTGAACGAGCCGAGCGTCGACCGCAATTGGATCCAGCTGCGACTGCGTGGACGCGGAGCCAACACGTCCGCGGTCGGGGCCGTGGCCGAGCTGCGTTTCGCCGGCATGGTCCAAGCCCAGTGCGTGCAAGCGGGCAGCGGCTTCTGTTCCCAGAACGACCGGCGCCTGCACTTCGGACTCGGCGCGGCCGCCGCGATCGAATCCGTCCAGATTCGCTGGACCTCGGGGCAGGTGCAGCAACTCGGCGCGCTCGAGACCGGCCGCCTGCACGTGATCGAGGAGCCTGCGCCGTGACGCCCGCCGCCTCGACGTTGCCCAGCGGCCCCGCCCATCCGCGCGGATTCTGGGCCGCGCTCAAGCCCCAGCACATGGTCAGCGCTCTGGTGACCTTGTTCCTCGTGCTCGGCCAGTGGCGCTTCCAGATCATCAAAAGCTATCCGCTCACCGGCATCGAGTTCATCGACGACTACGCCGTGCTGATCGTCTCGCTCTCGACGGCCATGGCCACCGAGGCGCTGCTCTCGCGCTGGCTGCGCGGCGAGTGGCCGAGCGTGCTGTCGGCCTACATCGCGGGCAATTCCGTGGTGATTCTGCTCAAGCCGCAGGGCGGGCTGTGGCCCTTCGTGCTCGCCTCGGCGATCTCGATTGCGTCCAAGTACGTGCTCATGTACCGCGGACGGCACCTGTGGAACCCGACCAACTTCGCGATCAGCTTCATGCTCCTCGCTGCGCCGAACTCGATCACGATCCTCGGCCACGAGTGGGGCAACGAGCTGTGGACGGTCGGTCTGATCTGGACCGTCGGTCTGCTCGTGGTGACGCGCGCGAAGCTGCTGCACATCACCTTCACCTACCTCGTGTGTTTCTGTCTGCTCGCGCTCCTGCGCTGCGCGATCACGGGCGCTCACCCGCTGACCGAGCTCGCTCCGGTCACCGGCCCGATGTACCAGATGCTGATGTTCTTCATGCTCACGGACCCGCGCACGACCGTGAGCTCGCGCTCGGGTCGCATCCGCGTCGTGATCTTGATCGCGCTGCTCGAATGCGTGCTGCGCCTCGCCAATGACTTCCACATGGCTTGGGCGGCGCCGTTCAACACTGCTCCGGCGATCTTCGCCCTCGCCCTGATCGGTCCGATCGCGCTCGCGCTCGACCTGCGCCGCAAGGCCAGCGCCTGAGCGCGCGTCAGAGCTCGATCACCGCGCGCTCGTCGTCCCCGGCCAGCGCCTCGCCGAGCGCCAAGCCCGCGCTGTCCAGCACCCGCACGCGCGTTCCGCGCGGCACGCGCACCCACCACGGGGAGTCGAGCGGAATCGTCACGGGGGAGCTGCGTCGATCGCCGCTGGGCAGCAGCAACTCGATCTCCACCTGACGCGCGCCCTCGCCGCGTGCGCGCAGGAACACGCCAACGCTGCGGGACTCCATGTCGAGCGAGAGCTCGCCTTCGCCGGCGATCGCGGTCACGAGCCGATCAGCTCCGAGCCCCTCGAGGTCATCGCGCCAGCGCAGCTCGTAGGGCAGGCCCGGGACGAGGCCATCGAAACGGAACGCACCATCGTCCCCCGAGCGCTCGCTCGACATCGGCCACTCGAACTGCTCGTTCTTCCACGCCAGCGTGAAGGGACCCACCTCGAGGTCGCGCGCGCGGCCGCGGCCGAGCGGCGAGGCCGTGAACGAGGCGATGTGCGGCTGATTCCCCGAGAACAGGCGACCTAAGATCGTCCCGCCGCGCTCGAGCTCGAGCAGCGCGAGGCTCGCGCGCGCGGGCAGACGCAGGGTGCGCGGCCGCAGGCCCGAGGCGCACGCGACCAGCAGGACCGGCTCCGCGCAGGGCAGGGCCAGCTCGACGCGCGCCCGATCCTCGACGCGAGCGCTCCAGACCGCGAGCTCGTCGCCGGGACGCTCGCCGCGCAGCGTGAGCGCCACCACCGTGACCTCGCGCACGTCGCCCGGCGGCAGCGCCACCGTGATCTCCGGCTTGCAGAGCGCAGCGAGCTCGAACTCCACGGACACGACGAGCTCGCCCCCGCGCTCGAGGTCCGCGCGCGTGAAGGGCACGCCGACCACGCGCTCGATCGGCAGGCGCGATCCGGACGAGAGCTGGACGTGGAGCTCGGCGAGCACCGCCTCCTCCTCGGCGCGAAAGCAGTGGCTCACATCGGCGCGGAACGAACCATCGGGCTCGACGTAGGTCCACGCGGCCATGGACGTCGCGGCTCCATGGTGGCCGAGCTCGCCGAGCCTCGGGCGCACGATGACGATGGGCCGACTCTCCTCCCCGCGCGCTCCGTCGACACGTCCAGCGACGAAGACGCGTGCCCAGCGCGGAAGCGCGACAGGATCGCGCCGCTCGTCGACGGTCGGTGCATCCGCGGTGCGAGCATCGATCGGCGGCATCGACGGCGTGTCGAGGACTCCGCGCGGCTCCGGCATGCTCGCCGTCGATCCCGACGTGCTCGCGACGTCGCCCCGTTCCGTCTTCGCTCGCCGCAGGACGAGCAGCAGCACGCCGAGCGCGCACGCCAGCGCGATCCCGCGGAGCAGCCACTGCGAGCGAGCCTTCGTCACGCGCTAGGGAATAGCACGCGGCGCCCGAATGTTCACGCCTGCGCGTCGCACCAGCGGCGCGCGATCCGCTCGGCGTTGGCCATCAGCGTGAACGTCAGGTTCTTTGCGGGAAGGAACGGGAACGTGGAGCCGTCGGCGAAGTACAAGCCGCGCACATCGTGGCTCTCTCCGCCCGGCGAGGTCGTGAGCGGGCGCGCCTCGGCGCTCATCGGCAGTGTGCCGGCGTAGTGGACGCTCGCTCCCATCGGCCGCACGTGCGCCATGCCGGGCGGCACGATGCAGCCCAGCCGCGAGAGCGCCTTGCGCACGCTGCGCAGCGCCGTGCGCATGCGCTCGGGCTCCTCGCGCGAGGGTTCGTAGCGCGCGAGCAGGCGCGTGCCTTCGCGGTCCGCCTCGAGCGCAAGCTGGCACTCGGGCCGCCGATCGTCGTGGAAGTTGACGTTCAGGATTCCGAGCGCGGCGTGCGCATTGCGGAAGATCCACAGCGCGCTCTTCAGGTCCAGCGGCACGCTCTGCACGATCGGATGCACCAGCGCAGTCTTGAGCGTCGTCACGAGGCCGTGCACGTAGTGGCGCGGATCCTCGCGCTCGAGTCCCAGCGCGAGCTGGTGGTACTGGTACGAATCCGGCTCGTAGCGCCGCCGCAGCATCGCGAGGTTGATGAACGGCACGAGCACCTGGCGATTGTCCATCAGCCCCTCGAGCACGGGCGCGCTGCCGCCGTGGGCGCGCAGCGAGTCGAGGAACAGCTTGCTCGAAGCGAGCGTGCCCGCGGCCAGCACGATGTCGCTCGCATCGATGGCTTCCGAGCGGCCGGTCGCGAGCTCGACCACATGCAGCTTGCGCACTCGGTTGGCTGCGTCGATCTCGACGCGCGTCGCGAAGCGCCCCGACAGATACGTGAAGCGCTCGTGGCGCAGCAGCGCACGCAGCGTGAGCGACGGCGTGTAGAGCGCTTCGCGCGGGCAGCTCCACAGGCAGCGCCCGAGGTTCGTGCAGCCGTGTCGCCCGTCGCGCTCGTCCGCGCGCACCGCGGCTCGCGTGCGCCCCATCCACACGCCCAAATCCGCGTTCAGTCGTGAGCGCTCGCGTGCATAGCGCTCGAGCAAGACGCGCGAGTGCGCATCGAGCGGCAGCGACGGAGCCAGATGGTCGTGCACCGGCGTGAAGCGAGAGAGATCGTCGTCCGTGCCACTGACCCCGATACGACCCGCGACGGTGCCATAGCTCGCCTGCAGCTCGCGAGGCTCGAGCGGAAAGTCGCGCAGCTCGCTCTCGTGAAACGGAAAGGCACCACCTGTCCACGACTCGGCCAGACCTCCGCGCGCGAAGCTGGTGAGCGGGTCGAAGCCACGCGCTTGCGAGCGAAATCGGTCGAGCGGCGCGAATATGTAGCTCTTGTGGGGCGGAAATCCGTAGTACTCGCCCTTCGCTCCGGGAAAGAGAACGCCCTCGAAGCGCGCGCCGAGGAAGTAGCCCGCAGGGTCCGCGTGCTCGCGCTTGAAGCGCGCGAAGCTCGCCTCCGGGAGGACCGGTGCGGGCGCCGTGCGGCCGACGTCGACCAGCGTGACATGCGCGCCGCGCTCGAGCGCGGTCTGAGCGAAGTGGACACCGCTGGCGCCCGATCCGACGACGACGACGCGCCTCACCGCGCGCCCCCTGCGAGCGAAATGAGCCAGATCGGCAGACTCAGGAGCGAGCCCAAGAAGAGCGCCGCGAGAAACACGAGTCCCAGCCACGCCATGCGCGCGAACATCGCCAGCACGGAGCTCCCCGTCGGAGTATCGAGCTCCTCGTCGTGCGGTGCGCGCACTTCGAGAATGGCGAGCAGCAGCACGAGCTTGCGGCGCAGCAGACTGCTCGGTGCGAACACGCGGGCATGGGCGTCGAGCGGGCGCGACAGCACCGGCACATGGCGAGCGACGGCCACGACCGTGCGCTCGAAGCTCGACGTTCCCGGCAGCTCGACCACACCAGCGTCGTGCGCCGCACGGTACTGCGCTCGCACGTACTCGTCGCCAGCGCTGGCGCCGAGATAGCGCGCAAGCACGTCGCACTCACGCTCGAGCTCGACTCGCTCAGCCATACTTCAGAAGGTCATCGAGGATCGCATCGACGTTGCGCATCGAGCCCGCGAAACGCTCCTGAAGAGCATTCGGACGCGCCGTGCTGTCGTACACGAAGGAGTAGAGCTGACCGGCGCTCATGGGCAGCAGCGGCAGGGCCACCTTCTCCACGTGCTTCAGCATCGCGATCGCGCCCTTGCCCGGCAGAGGCAGGAACCGCGCGCTGCCGCGCTTGCGACGCTGGATACGTCCCAGAAACTCGCGGAACGTGAGCACCTCGGGGCCGCCGAGGTCGTACTCGCCGCGATCGAGGGTCGGATCCTGAAGCCACGCCTCGAGCCCGAGCGCAAGGTCGTCCGCGTGGATCGGCTGGATGCGCGCGCCTCCCCCACCGAACAGCGGAACCAAGGGCAGCGACGCGAGGCTTTCGAGCGAGTGCCAGATCTTCGCGCGGCGGCTCATCACGATCGTCGGTCGCACGATGGCCCACTCGAGCCCGCTCGTGCGCACGAGCGCCTCAGCCTCGAGTTTCGAGCGCCCGTAGGGATACGCATCGTGTTCTGGATACGTCGCTGCGATGCTCGACACGAACAGGAAACGTCGCACTCCCCCGCGCTTGCAGGCCTCGAGCACGCTGCGCGTGCCTTCGACATTCACGCGCTCGAAGTCGCGAGCGCGCGCCTTGCCAGTGAGAGCCGCCATGTGCACGAACTCGCTGCAGCCCTCGAGCTGCGGCAGCCACGCCTCGGGCTCGGAGATCCGGCCGTGCACGGCGCGGATGGCGGACTCGGGAAACGCGCTCACATTGCGCGAGAGCACGGTCACCGCGGGCATGTTGCGGCCCGCCGAGCGCTTGTCGCCAGCGAGGCGCTGCAGCAGGGCGCGGCCGACGACGCCCGTCGCTCCGGTCATGAAGATCTTGCGCGCGTCGCCCATCGCTGCGCCCGAGGATAGGCGAACCGCGCGGCGGGTTCGAGCCGCGCGGAGCCAACTGAGCCGTCACCTCGCGCGCTCGGCTCGGTTCCAATCCCCATCGCGCGCCCCGATGGCCCGCAAGACCGCCTGCGACTAGCATCTGTGCCCCTCGAATCGTCCGCGATGCTCCTGCCCCTCCTCCTCGCGTCGTCCCTGCTCGCGCAGGCCCCCACCGCTGCCCCCAAGCCCGCGCAAGTGACTCCGTTCACGGTCGCGCTCGAGGGAGCCCGCTCGGCTCTGACCGCCAAGGACCTCGAGCGCGCGCGAGCGCAGCTCCTGCGCGCACTCGAGCGCGACTCGCGCTCGACGGCGGCGTGGGCCGTGCGCGCCGAGCTCGCCGCGGCCGCGGGCGATCGCGACGAGGAGCTCTACTCGCTCCACACCCAGCTGCGGCTCTCGATTGCCCAGAAGCTCCCCAAGGCGGAGCTCGAGCCGCTGCGAGCGCGCATCGCGGCTCTCGATCCCGTCGCGGCCGACCTGTTCGGCATGAACGCGCGCTTCATCGGCACGCTCGAACCGCTCGCAGCGGCCTACGAAAAAGACCTGCGCCCGCACTCCGCCATTCGGGTCCACAAGCTGATCCTCGCGATCGACCCGGAGTACGCTCCGTCGCAGCAGGCGATCGAGCGCATCGCCTCCCTGCCCGATCCGAGCCTCGCTGGTGACGCGAAGCCCAAGGACCTGCTCGCCGATGTGAGCGCCGAGTGGATCGCGAAGTTCGACAGCGAGCACGCGAGCTGGGAAACACGCGCGAGCCTGGAGCGCGAGAACTACACGACGTACACGAACGCCGGCTACGAAGTGCTCGTGCGCTCCGCCGAGGCGATGGAGCAGATGAACCGCTTCTATCGCGTCTTCTTCCAATACGGCACGGAAGACGATGGAAAGTCCGTCCCGCGCATCGATCTCAACATCTTCAAGCTGCGCGACGAGTACCTGAAGCTCGGAATCGGCCCACCCGTCGAGTGGTCGGGCGGTCACTTCACGGGCGGCGCCGTCGAAACCTACGTCGAGGGCCAAGGCTTCGACGGCATGACCGGGACGCTGTTTCACGAAGCCGCGCACCAGTTCGTCTCGCTCGCCACGCGCGCGGCCGGCTGGCTGAACGAGGGGCTCGCGAGCTTCTTCGAGGGCTGTCGCATCCTGCCGAACGGCACGGTGCTGATGAACATGCCGGCCACGCACCGCCTGTTCCCGCTCGCGGAGAACATGGAGCGCGGCTGGATGAGCGGACCGAACGACGGGATCGATCCCGCCAATCCCTCGAAGAGCGCGCCCGACAAGGCGCCGACGTTCCGCATCGTCGTCGAGAACCAGTACGCATGGGGCCCGCCGTGGTACGCGCCGACATGGGGCGTGGTGTTCTTCCTCTACAACTTCCAGGACCCGCTCGACGGCCGCTTCGTGTATCGCCGCGCGTTCCGTGAGTATGTCGATGCCTCGGGCGGCCTCGACGGGAAGACTGCGGTCGCGAAGTTCGAAGAGGTCGTGCTCGGTCAGCCCCTGCCTCCGATCAAGGGTTTCGACCGCGAGGGCGCGCCGGAGATGGCGCTGCCGAAGACCATCGACGAGCTCGATCCGCTGTGGAAAGCGTGGACGCTCGAGCTGCGCGACGAGCAGATCGGGCGCATCGAGCGCGTGCGGCCGTACCTGCGCTGGGCGCGCGCGGCGCTGCTCGCGAAGGACGACGTCGCCGCCGCGGAGCACTTCGAGAAAGGGCTCGTCTCGAATCCGCAGGACATCGATTTGGCGCTGGAATTTGCGGATTTCTTGGCCGATCGCAAGAACGCCGACCGCGCTGCACGACTGGCGCTCGGCGCGCTGCGCGAGCTCGAGTCGCGCAAGCCCGTCGACGAGAAGGGCATCGAGCGCGTCGACCGTCTGCTCGGCAAGCTCGATCCCAAGCGAGCCAGCGTCGAGCGCGCGCAACGCGACCTCCTCGCCGCCGCGCAGGCCGTGATCGGGCGCTACGAGCAGGCCGGCCGCCCGATGATGGTCATGGATCTGGCGTGGAGGCTCGGGCGCGATCTGGAGCAGCCTGCGTTGTTCGAGTCGTACGAACGAGCGCTGCGCGCCAGCGGTCGCTCGCTCTCGCTCTGGGAGCTCGCGTACAACGAGAGCGACCTCGAGGGCTGGGACAGCGGTGGAAACACGTCGTTCAAGGCCGCTGGCTCGTTTCTCGACGCGGCGTTCCGAGACTATGCGCCCGCCGAGTTCGACTACCAGATGCTCGCGCTGCAGCGGGTGACCTCCGGAGACTACTCGCTCGAAGCGGACGTGCTCGCGCAGCGCGGCGACTGCAACTTCACGGGCCTCGTCTTCGGCCGCAAGGACGCGAGCAACTTCCACGCTTTGGTGCTCTTTCCGGGCGCGCCGCGTCAGAAGGACAGCAAGGCGGCCGACAGCGCGTGGATCGACCTCGCATCGTTCTATGGCGGCGGCACGACGAAGACCTGGCGCCACGTGCCCGTGGCCGCGGACACGGCGGCGGATGGACAGAGCGCGACGGCGCGCTGGCGCAAGCTGCGCATCGACGTCGCCGGTCCCCGCATCGACTGCTGGGTCGATGGCCAGCTCGTTGCTACGCACGAGTTCGCGTCGCGCGATGTGCTCGCCGGCGAGATGGGCTTGCTGCAGGGACGTGGCCGCGCCCGCTTCAAGGATGTGCGCTTCCTCGCGCGCGATCCGCGCGACCCCGCGGGTCGGCTCGAGCGCGAGCTCCGCATGGAGAAGCTGCGTGCATCGGGCGACGAGGCCGTCGCTGGAAGCTACGTGAGCCTCGTACCGCGCTTCCCCGAAGTCACTCGCTGGGCGCGCGAGCCGCGCTCGAACTGGGCCGAGGCGGGCCTCGTGCCGCAGCTCCTCGTTCTATGGTCGATCGAGCAGAACGAGCTCATCCCGCTGCACGAGTGGCTGCGCGAGCTCGACGCGCGCTACGGGAAGATCGGCTTGCGCATCGTCTCGATCTCGTCCCCCAACGACGACGGCAAGTTGGAGTCGTACCTGCGCGAGCATCCGTTCCCCGGCTCCGTCGGGGTAGATCGGCGCGAAGGCACGGGCCTCGGCCTCACGCAGAAGCGCTTCTTCATCGAGCGCTTCAACCTGCCGCGCTTGCTCCTCTTGGACATCGACGGCAAGGTCGCTTGGGAAGGCGATCCGGGCTTCAAGATCGGCGACCGCTGGGCCCCCGGCGTGGAGAGCTACCTCGACGCACCTCTCGCCGAGCTGGTCAAGACTCGCAAGCTCGACGTTTTGCGCGAGTGGCTCGATGGCTGGACGTCGGCCGGTGCGGCAGATCTGGCGGCCGGAGAGCTCGAGAAGGCGTGGCCGCGCATGCAGGTCGCCAAGGAGCTCGATGGTCAGCTCGTGCCGGCGGCCGTCGATGTGCAGCGCAAACTCGCGGCACTCGAGGCTGTGTTCGCGGATCTGCCCAAGGAAGGGGCGCGCCTCGAGAAGGAAGGTCGCGCGGCCGCGCTGCGCCAGCTCGTCGCGTGGGCGAAGCTCGGCGGGATCGAGCCCGACAAGGCGCTGGCAGCAAAACTCAAGCCCTATCTCGAAGGCTCGCAGGCTTCGCAGTGGGAGCGCGTCGCCAAAACGCTCGAGACTTACGCGCCGCGCCTCGCGAAGGATCCGAGCCTCGCCTCCGAGCTCGCGGACAAGCTCGCCGCGATCAAGAGCGAGTTCGCGAAGGAACTCGCAGCGGAGGTGCGCGCCGCGGTGGGCAAGCCCGAGCGACTTGCATCGGTACTCGCCGGTGCGAATCGCGCGCCCGCCCGCTGGCTCGCGCGCGAGCGCTTCGGCTGGTGATCGTCGCCGCCGGAGCCGAGACCCAAGGTCCCGCGCTCCGGCGGCGCGGTCCGACAGCTCACATGCGGAAGTGACCCACCGCCTCGAGCAGGTCATCCGCCATGCGCGAGACCTCGTTGGCGACCTCGAGCGAGTGCGACGCGCCCTGCGAAGTTCCCTTCGCGGCGGTGGCAACCTGCTCCATGTTCGCCGTGATGGCGGCGCTCGAGCTCGTGGCTCCCGAGAGGTTCTGGCTGATGTCGCGCGTCATCGCGGTCTGTTCCTCGACGGCGGCCGCGATCGTCGTCTGCAGGTTGTCGATCTCACGAATGATCGATCCGATGCGCGAGATCGCGTCCACGGCGCCTCGAGACCCCGACTGAATCGCGCCAATCTTCGCGCTGATGTCCGTCGTCGCCTTGGCGGTCTCCTTGGCGAGCTCCTTGACCTCGTTGGCGACCACCGCGAAGCCACGGCCCGCCTCGCCGGCGCGCGCCGCCTCGATCGTCGCATTCAGCGCCAGCAGGTTCGTCTGCTGGGCGATGGTGTTGATGGTCTTCAGGATCTTGCCGATTTCCTCGCTGGAGCGATCGAGATCGGTCACGGTGGCGTTGGTCTCGTCCGCCGTCTGCACGGCCGTGCGTGCGACCTTCGCCGCGGCGCTGGCGCTGCGCGCGATCTCGCCGATCGAGAGATTCATGCCATCCGTGCTCTCCGTCACGGTGCGCATCGAGCCCGAGACCTTCGACGCGGCGTCCGCGACGACGTGGACTTGGCTCGCGGTCTGCTGGGCTTCGGAGCTCATCTTCTGACTGACGCTGCCGAGCGCCTCCGAAGAGCGCGCGAGCGCTTCGGCCGAGCCGCGAATGCGCTGCATGCTTCCGCGCAGGTCGATGAGCAAGCGCGAGAGCGCCTCGCCCATGCGTCCGATCGCGTCCTCGCCCCGCACGTCGATCGACACCGTGAGGTCGCCGCGCGAGATGGCGTCCACGCTCTGCAGCATGCGCTGGACCTTCGACTGCAGCTCC